>CAZREC010000001.1:0-114781 GCA_964599025.1 uncultured Muribaculaceae bacterium
GGCTGGAATTACACAAACTGCGAACAAACGGGCTTGATTTTTGTTGATAGGGTTGTCGTTTAAAAGAAAAAAATGAATATAAGCAGAGTAGAGGAGGCACTTAAAAGTGTTGTGCATCCGGTTAAGGAGAGAGACGTCGTTTCTCTCGGAATGATTGAGGATATTAAGGTAGACCCCGAGAAAAGGCAAGTGAAATTCAAACTGGTTTTTCCTTCACCCGATGCTCTCTCATCAACTATTAAGAAAAACTGCGAAGAGGCTGTAAGAAATGCTTTTCCGGGCGAGGAGATTAAGGTTGGCATAATGGAACTGGTGAGAGAGAGAAAAATTGAAAAGAGGGTGAATCTTGAGATGGGGCAGGAGGCTCTTGCAAATGTGGGTCATATTGTAGCAATTGCATCGGGAAAAGGTGGTGTGGGAAAATCTACCGTAGCGGTCAACCTTGCAGTAGCACTTTCAAAAGCTGGATTTCGCGTTGGGCTTGCCGATGCCGATGTTTACGGGCCATCTGTACCCAAAATGACAGGAACAGAGTCGGAGGCCCCTCTTGTTGACGATTCGAGTGGCAAGGAGATGATAATCCCTATTGAAAAGTATGGTGTAAAATGGATGTCTATCGGATATTTTGCAAAGCCCGACCAGCCTCTTATCTGGAGGGGTCCCATGGCCAGCAACGCCCTTAAGCAGATGGTTCTTCAGGTAATTTGGGGAGAGCTCGATTTTCTGCTGATAGACCTTCCTCCCGGAACAGGCGACATTCATATATCAATTGTGAAAGATATTCCGCTTTCCGGCGCCATTGTGGTAAGCACTCCACAGGCAGTAGCTCTGGCCGATGTGGAAAAAGGTGTAAATATGTTCCGCAGCAAGGACATAAACAAGCCGATACTTGGTCTTGTAGAGAACATGTCGTGGTTCACTCCGGCAGAACTTCCCGACAACAAATACTATATCTTTGGAAAAGACGGGTGCAAAGAAATGGCCGAACGATTCGGAATTCCTCTGCTTGGACAGATTCCGATAATACAGAGCATAAGGGAGAGTGGTGATAATGGCGTTCCAATTGCCCTTCTGGAGAGAGAAGATAGTGCCGCTTTTGCCTCTCTCGCCACAAAACTCGTCGCCACACTCACTTTGCAGTAGTTTTTAGCAAGCGCTTATCTGGTAGCGCCTTACGCGAACAACGTTTTGTAAAAAAATATATACATTCTCGTATTGTTCTGTGAATCTATATGTTGCTAAAAACTGCTGCAAAGTGTTCGTTCGTTACAAATGCTTGTACTTCGCCATCCGCTCATTCCATCTGTCTCTGGCAAACTGCTGCAGATCTGCAACAACGTCCCTGTCGTCCATGATCTCCAGACCCAGAATTGTCTCTATTATGTCTTCCATTGTAACGACACCCTCAAAGCCTCCGTATTCATCCACAATTAATGCAATATGGGCCTTCTGTGAAAGAAGTTTTTCCCATAAAACCGTAAGTGGCTGAACATTGGGAACGACTAAAATTGGTTTTTTAATTTCAAGAAGTTTAATGTCAAAGTTGTCTTTTGCAAGGTGTTCAAACACCTCCTGACGATATATGAAGCCAGTGATATCCTCCTTGTTTTCTCCTGAATAGACCGGTATTCTGGAATAGTGAAGGTAAATCTTGTTTTTGTAAAATTCTCCAATGGTAATATCCTCCGAAGCAGTTGCTACAACAACCCTTGGAGTCATTACATCGCTTGCCCTCACACTCCTAAGCTTTATAAGGTTCTGTATAATTTTCTTTTCTGTATCCTCAAATGTCCCCTCTTCGGTACCAATATCTACCATTGCAGAGACATCCTCTCTGCTCACCGTTGCCTTGTCTTTTGCACGTTTTGATATTATCCTGGTCATAAATTCAGAGATAATCACCATTGGGTATGTTATATAGACCATCGACCTTATAACAATCCCGGCCGGCATTGCAATAGATCTCCAGTAATATGCCCCGATGGTTTTGGGTAAGATTTCCGAAATTACAAGAATCAGAATTGTCAGGATTGCTGAGATAACTCCAAAATATACCTCCCCGAATATCATTGTTGCCTGAGAACCCACCCCTGCTGCTCCCACTGTGTTTGCAATGGTATTCAAAGACAAAATTGCGCTAAGCGGTCTGTCTACGTTTTGTTTCAGCTTCTTGAAAATTTTTGCTGATTTATTGCCTTGACCCTCTTTTATATTGATGAAAGAGACTGGGGTGGTAAGGAGTACCGTCTCCATCATTGAACAGACGAAAGATACCAAAAGGGCAAGCAACAGGTAAAAAAACAAGAGGCCCATAAACGTATATTTTAACTTAAAATTTCAGGACAAAAGGAGTTTTCACAACTTCTTTATCTCTCTTCCGAAAATATTATAATGCAGCCGTGCTCTTCAGGCAGAGCTCTTTCATCTGTACTTCGTCAATTTTTGAAGGAGCATCTAGCATTACGTCGCGCCCCGCGTTGTTTTTAGGGAAAGCAATGTAGTCACGGATAGTCTCCTGTCCCCCGAACAGTGCACAGAAGCGGTCAAATCCAAAGGCGATTCCTCCGTGAGGCGGGGCGCCGTACTTGAAAGCATTTATCATAAACCCGAACTTATAGGTCACCTCTTCAGATGAATATCCCAACACTTCAAACATTCTGCGCTGAACTTCAGAGTCATGGATCCTTATTGAACCTCCGCCAATCTCTGTTCCGTTCAGTACAAAATCGTATGCATTTGCCGACACTTGTTCAACTTCGTCTTTGATTGAACTATAGAACTTATCCAGATCCTCCGGTTTTGGAGAGGTAAACGGATGGTGTTTTGCATAAAAACGCTGAGTTTCATCGTCCCACTCAAGAAGCGGGAAGTCATATACCCAAAGTGGAGCATAGACACTATTGTTGCGAAGGCCTAATCTGTTACCCATTTCGATACGAAGGGTTCCGGCTGCCTCCTGAGTCTTTGTCCGGGCTCCGGCAAGTATCAGAATAAGATCTCCCGTTTTTGCACCCATTGCATTAGCTATAGCTGTAAGCTCTTCCTGAGTATAGAACTGGTCTACAGAAGATTTGGGACCATCTTCGGCAACTCTTATGTATACCAAACCTTTAGCCCCTATCTGCGGACGTTTTACCCATTCAGTAAGTTCGTCCAGCTGCTTGCGTGTGTATACAGCAGCTCCCTCAACACATATTCCTCCTACATATTCAGCAGAATCAAACACCGGGAAGTTCTTTCCCTGAACCATTGATGTGATTTCAGTTATTTTCATTCCAAAGCGAATGTCCGGTTTGTCTGAGCCATAAAAGTTCATGGCATCGGCATATGACATTCTTGGGAAAGCATCGTTGAATTCAAGATTAAGGACATTTTTGAAAAGAGCCTTTATCATCCCTTCAAATGTTTTGAGAATATCCTCTCTCTCTACAAATGCCATCTCACAGTCAATCTGGGTGAACTCAGGCTGACGGTCAGCACGCAGGTCCTCGTCCCTGAAGCAACGAACAATCTGGAAGTAGCGGTCATATCCGGCCACCATCAACAGCTGCTTAAGTTGCTGAGGACTTTGGGGAAGCGCATAAAATTCTCCGGGATTCATCCTTGAAGGGACAACAAAATCGCGTGCTCCTTCCGGAGTGGATTTTATTAGTACCGGGGTCTCAATTTCCATGAAACCAATTCCATCCAGATACTTGCGAACCTCCTGAGCCATTTTGTGTCTCAGTTCCAAAGCCTTTTTTAGAGGATTTCTGCGAAGGTCAAGGTAGCGGTACTTGGCCCTTATCTCCTCTCCTCCGTCAGATTCGTCTTCAATTGTAAAAGGGGGTACCAGAGAAGCGTTCAGAACCGTAATATCTGTAAGTTTGATTTCAACATCACCAGTAGGCAGCTTTGAGTTCTTGCTGGTTCTCTCGGTTACAACACCCTTCGCCTGAATTACGAACTCCCTGCCAAGTTTTTCTGCAGACGTATTTAAATCTTTAGACGCACTCTCGTCAATTGTAAGTTGAGTTATTCCATATCTGTCCCTCAGGTCGATGAAACTCATCCCCCCCATCTTACGAATTCTTTGTACCCAACCAGCCAGTGTAACTTGCTCACCAACATTGTTTATGCGTAACTCTCCGCACGAGTGTGTCCTATACATATCTTATAATTTCTAATAATAGCTGCAAATGTAATACAATTATTTTTTTCTGGCGTATTTGGCTGCCTCAGGAATGACAGCAAGAATATTCTTTATCCTGTTATCATCCGATGGGTGTGTACTGAAAAATTCAGGCTGCTTTGATCCGGAGGCACTCATAGTCTGCCAGAACTTAGGTGCCACATTTATATCATACCCTGCCATTGACATGATGATAAGTCCCAGACGGTCGGCCTCATATTCATGTTTGCGGGAATA
The DNA here is from genome assembly GCA_964599025.1 of uncultured Muribaculaceae bacterium. GTDB lineage: Bacteria > Bacteroidota > Bacteroidia > Bacteroidales > UBA932 > Bact-08. The sequence goes on from CAZREC010000001.1 coordinate 4,409, forward strand.
GGGCAGCAACACACCAAGCTGTGTGCCAAGACCAAATGCCATTCCGAATATTGCCTGTGTCTTCTGGCTCTCTGTACCTACATATGCTGCCAGTGCCTGACCTGCTACGCCGACGATTGCCTCCTGGCTCATACGCTCGTTGCCATGTTTTGCAAGCGCATGGGCAATTTCATGTCCCATAACCACAGCAACAAGATCGGGATTATTTGTAATCTTCATGATTCCTTCATAGAAGACAATGTTCCCGTTAGGCAGACAAAAAGCATTTACTGTTTCGTCCTTAACAACATCAAACTTCCAGCTTATTCCGGCCAGCTCCTTTTCCCATCCATTAAGTTCCAGGTATTCAGTAACTGCCGTTGTAAGCCTTACCCCTACGTCGTTGACCATTTTTTTATACTGACCATTTGTAGAAACTACCGACTTGCTCATTAAATCTGTATATGCCTGATTACTGAGAGATGTAACTTGTCCCTGGCTGTATAACAGCACCTGGTTCCTGCCTGTAATCATAACCTTTCCGCATGCAACCAGAAAAACTGAAACTGTGGCAAACAGCACCACTTTTATAAAAATCTTCTTCATGACTGTTTTGTTTATTAGTTGCTGCAAAGATAGAGAAAAAAGAAATCCAGCCCTATGCTTTCATGGTCAAGTATTGATAATCAATGATTTAAACACTATTTTCAAAACACATAATGTTGTGAATATCAAATATATGCCATGAAAGCATAGGGCTGAGAGAAATTTCTGACCAAGTCATTCGAGGGAACAACCAGACAGTTAAATATTTACATGATTTTCAAATTATATCTAATTTGTTGTTTGACAACCTTTTCCCTCGAATGACTTGGTCACTAAATCGTTCAACTCCTGGCCCCTGAGGTCCTTGGCAACTATTTTTCCTGATTCATCAATCAAAAATGTTCGTGGAATAGCTGTCACCCCATAATCTTTGTTCACAGTGCCTTTTTCGTCCAACACCTGTAACCACGTAAGCTTATCGTCAATTATTGCTTTTAACCACTTGTCTTTATCCTCAACCTTGTCAATGGAGACACTGATTATTTCAAGACCCTTGTCTCTCCATTTACTGTAGAGCGAAATCAGGTTTGGGTTTTCGGCACGACAAGGTCCACACCATGAAGCCCAAAAGTCAATTATTGTCAGCCTCTTTTTAATTGAAGTGAGAGATAGCTGTTCCCCTTTATCACTGACAAGTGTGAATACAGGTGCTACGGCTCCTATATCTGTTCTTGTTTCTGCATTGATCCTTCTTTCCACATTTTTATATGCATTCTTGTGGGAGAAATGTTTATAGTTCTCAAGTATTTTCTTTAAATCATCCGTTGTAAAGCGGCTCATAAGCTTAATTACATAATTCAATCCTGCCAGATTGTTACTATTAAGTGCAAACTCTTCCTGTTTTCCCCACCATGATTTAGAAACTTCCAATACCTCCTTTTCAAGTCGGGCCGTTTCATCATTCTCTCCTCGCTTTTTTAATGTTTGCAGCTCTCTGGACATTGTTTTCATTTTCATCCGCAAGGGTTCAATCTCCTTATCCAGCATAAAAAAAGCATCATTGTTAGGAGTACCGGTTATAAAAATAAGGGAATCCTTAGTCGCTGTGATTTTAATTGTACCCTTTTCCAGTATAATGTAGTGCACCATGTTCCTGTCCAGATCCAAAGCATATAACCAGCCAATTTCACCATCATATTTATCCTGTTTATAGGTAGCAACCCCATTTACAAAATAAACTGTATCATAGATGTAGGTGGGACTGGGCACCTTAATCAGAATTTTTGCCATTCCGTTATATGGCATTATACCATGTTCCTGAATAATTTTATCTGTTTGGGCAAAAGTGTATCCCGAAACGATAAGAAAAGACGCTATAAAAAATGCGTATATAAATTTTGTGTTTTTCATTTTTTTATTGATTTAATTTTTAAAAGAGCCGCCCTTCCCAGGCGGCTCTTACTGTCGATCTTCTCTGAACTGTACTTACAGTTTATTAACACATGAATAACTTAACCTAGTCAACATAACCTAAATTATAATTTGTAAATACCGCGGGAAAACCGGCTGAAATCTGTTCTGGTTTTACTACTCTCCGAAAATTTCTTTAAGTTTGGCAGCAAGTTCTTCTCCTCTCAGGTTGTATCCGCATACCTTGCCCTCTTTGTCGAGCAGAATTGAGTAAGGAACACCAGTCATTCCATAAGCCAGTCCGTACATTCTGGCAACAGGGCACTCCCAGCCAACCAGACTTGAAACCTGGTTTTTCCATGGCAGATTATCGGCTTCAACTGCTTTTACCCATTTTTCACGGTCCTCGTCAATTGATACCCCCATAACAGTAAATCCCTTCGAATGGTATTTATTGTACAGTTCAACCACATTCTTGTTTTCGGCCCTGCAAGGTGCACACCATGAAGCCCAGAAATCTACATGTACAACCTGGCCCCTTAATGAAGACAAGGTTATTTTTTTGCCGTAAGGATCTTTAAGGGTAAAATCGGGAGCAACTTTGCCATAATCACATCTGCTCATAATATCGGCCCTGTCCTTTAGTCTGTTTGTATACCAGTTATCCGGTGTCTTGGGATCGAAGAGGCTCAGCAAATCACACAATCCCTTGTAATCCAGGTTACCTGTCCCTGCAGAAAGAAACATAGGAGCTAGTATTGTATTGTTGTGTTTAATTGCAAAACTCCTTCTGAAAGCATAAAACGAATCATATGTTTTCCCGTTCTCCTCCAGTAATGCCTTTCTTTTAACCGGATCTGTCTCAGCTTTTATGGCAGCTCTCTCTTTAGCTATCTTAGCCTCTATAGGAGCAACATCTATCTGATATTTGTTCCATGCATCATTGGAAGGAGTGCCTGTCGCCTTTATGGTTAGAGGATTTGTAAAATCTCCGCTGATTGTAATGATCCCCGGTTCAATAAAAAGGTTAGACAATGTTCTTGTCTTATCTACAAAAAGAACTGTTACCGTTCCCAGAAATTTCTCTTTTTTCTCAATCAGAAAAACGCCCGATTTAATCACCCCTTTATTTAGGGTGTCTCCGTCAAATGCGTTTAATAAATATACCATACCATCAGGCGCGCCTTTGATATCACCCTTAATAGTATAACCACTTTTATTTTGCGCAAATGTCAGAAATGGAACAAATAATATAAACAATAGTATTTTTTTCATAATAATCTGCTAAATAATAATTTATGAACACCTATTCTGTAAGAGGAACTTCAACTCCCTGACTATTGTAGTATTTAACACCGGTTGTAGTTCTTTCATATTGCTCCAGTTCTGAGTTCATCTCAATATATGGAGTGAATATAGGCCATACAACACGAGGATCATTTGCAGGAACTGCAATTTTAAGAGAACCTAAATTATGCGAAAAAGAAATGTTAAGCCGTTTAAGGTCAAACAACCGCAAGTCTTTTCCGTAAAGCTCCCTCCTTCTTTCCTGCAGTACCCTTTCCAAAACCTTATCTTTATTGTTCTGGAAGTCTGCAGCTGTCAGGTTTGTGAATGTCCCTGTTTTATACCGTTTCATACAAATTGCATTAACATCATTCAGCGCCTCCTGTAGTTTACCATCTCTTGCATAACACTCCGCTCTTATCAGATACATTTCGGGTGTGGAGATTGGGTTATGACACGCAGAACCTCCTGAAGAACCATCTGTTTTGTATCTGTTGTTATAGAAATCAAACAGATACGTCACAGTTTTGGTTGTTATCTTTCTGTTTAATGCTACAGCATTGAATTTTAGAGTGCGTCTAAGGTCAAAATTGTTTAAGGTACCATCTGCATTTTTAGTGAAAGAAGGATAGAGCTTATTGAAAGACATCGTATCCAAGATAAAATAGGAGTTTGAAGTAGTGGTATTGGCATTTTTCGCAAATGTTTTCCACAATATCATCTCTTCGTCATTTAGCCTCGAAAGACCGATCAGGTTGGCATAATAATCGACAGTCCCGGTATAAATGGTATTATAATCATATAAATAACTTCTTGTCTGAAGCGCCTTATTTGAATATTCCAGAGCTTTTGCATAATTCCCCATATAAAGATATGTTCTTGCCAATATTGCATTAACGGCCAATTTTGTCGGTCTGTGCTTGTATTGGTTCACATCATCGGGTAAGTCCGGCAATGCCTCTTCCAGCTCACCTATAATAAAGTCATATACCTCTTTCACAGAGCTTCTTACAAGAGGAGGCAAAGATGTGGGATTGTTAATAATAGGGATTCCCTTAGTACTTGCTGCTGTTGATTCATTATACTGAGGAGCATAGAGATTTATCAACAGTAAGTATGCATATGCCCTGTGAACCCTGGCTTCTGCCGTCATCTGTTTTTGAAGGGTGATATTATCGTCTGCCTTACCTATTTCAGACAATATGGAGCTGCAAAGCGATATAATATAGTACTGGTTGTTCCAGTTCACCTCATTAGTAAAAGAGGGTGATGAATATGTCCATATTGTGTTTTTATAAGCGAACAGGTTTTTTACATGCTCATTTGTAGTTGTGTAACTGTTCCACTTGGTTGAATCCAGGTATACATCATCAGAAAGAATATCTACATAAGACATTGTAAGCGACAATGAGTAAGAGTATCTGGAATTATCTACATAATCCAGCAGTTTTCTAAAATCAGCTGTTGTTTTGGCTATTACCTGACCTCTCGGTAATGAGTCAAGAAACTCTTTCTCGCAAGAAATAAACATGCTTGAGATGAAAAAGAAAGCTATAAAGTATATGTGTTTTTTCATATTAGTTTAATTTATTCATTAAAATAATCCAACCTTTAATCCCAGAGAAAATTCAGGGCGATTACGTGTTACAAACAACAGGGCGCCATATGTAGAACTGCTGTATGGTGGGTTATCCGGATCAAAAGGAGTAAATTTTACTATAGGACCCAAATTTCTCGCTTCCAATACAATTCTCAGGTCCTTCAGTTTTGCCCTCTGAAGAAACGATCTAGGCACCAGATAGCTTAAAGTAATACTTTTAATCCTTACGGAGCTGGCATTATACACATTTTGGGTCCCATAAGCCATAACCGCATCCATTAATTGAGTATGAGTACTGTTGGTTATTTTATTATTGAGATTATACATCTTGGCAGTAGTTGCATCGTCGGCAGATTTCCAGCTATGCGCCATCAATTCTGGCAAAAAAGTATACATTTTTGATGCTGTCATAAATGAGCTGAACATTCCTGTAGGAGGGTAGTCACCAATAACCTTATGGCCAATTTTATAATACAGGCTAAAGGAAAGCTCTATACTTTTATATACCAGTCTGTTTGTCCATGAACCAAAGTGCTTAGGATCCTTCTGTCCCACAAACTTGAACAGTTTGTCCATATCAAGTTTATTAACGTCAGCAATATCGGTGATCTTTGTTTCTGCTCCGTTGTAGACAATCTTTGGCAACCCAACCTCGTCATACCCAGCCCACTCAATTGCAGCAAGATAGCTAAGCGGCTGATTTGGTTTGCGATAGTAGAACGCCATGGTTGTATAGGCAGAAATATTATTTGACACCTTTGTTATTCCTTTGGCTATATTTCTATTTGTAGAATACTGAAATATAGTCTGCCACTTAAAATTCTTGTTGTTTATTACATTCGCCTTTAATTCAAACTCAAGTCCGGTATTTTTCAATTTTCCCGCATTAAGTGTCGCTCTGTTGTTTTGGAAGCCGTATGTTCCGTTGACTGCCATCTGAACAAGACAATCCTTAGAATCCTTATGATAAAAGTTTATGGTTCCACTAATATTGTTTGAAAAGAAAGCATAGTCCAGACCCAGGTTATATGTAGAGGTCTTCTCCCATGTCAGATTGGGGTTTGGAGCCGACTGTATTGCAAAATAAGGGAGACTCAATACTTTATCGGTCCATGGATATCCGTACAGATAAGGCGCAGCACTTTTATCAATATTTCCGTTCCATCCGTAAGATGCCCTTAATTTAAGATAGTCTATACCACTAAGATACTTCTTGGCAAATTTTTCTTCTGTTATGGTCCATCCCATACCAACCGACCATTGAGGTAAGTTAGGAGAGTCCGAAGAACTACCGAAAAGATTTGTTTTATCCAGTCTGATACTTCCGGTCAGGTCATATTTTGTAGAAAATGTATAACCAAAATTACCAAAGTATGATACGAATCTGTCATCCCTGCCATTTACACTAAAGTAATATTTTCCGGGAATCATTGGTATTGTCTGGTAATAATTGCTTTGCCCCGACAATTTAGGAGTTATCAAAGTTTTAAAATCCATCCCAGTTGCATAGGTAAGCGCCTGAGGATCATATCCATAATAACCATAAGGATTTTCATCATAGTAATCCTTTCTCCAGTCTGTACCAGCCATTACTTTGATAGAATGCCTTTCAAATCTTTTGTCATAAGTAATTTGCGCCCTGTAACTGTTCCCTGAACCGAATCTTTTATTTTCATACAACATACCTCCTGGAGGAATAGGATATGTTCCGTCGGTTCTGGCATTATTATTTACCTGATTTCTGACAACCCAGCTATTTTCATTATAATACTCACGCAAATACCGATTTATATATTGATATTGGTAAGAGAGTTCTATATCAATATTCTTTATAGGCATCAGATTTACTTTTGCAGTTAAGCGCAAGTCCGAATTTTTTTCTGTATTGTCTCTGTTGTCGGCTTCTCGTTTAAGGTTCCAGTTCCAATCGTAGGGTAATTTATATTTTGCAACCGTATCTGCCCTGGATGATGACTTTAAAGAGTAGTATGAATCGTAACTAGACCGTGAGTCCTGGGCTATCATGGGCAGGTAATTCCCATTATCGTCCAGGATCCTTGTCATTTGATTAATAAAATTCAACTCCTTTATATCCATCCCGTTGTTTTTCTGCTCTGTCAGATTAAGATTAGCTCCTAGAGAGAGTCTTATCCACTGGGCCGGCATTAACTGGTCATTGACATTTATAATGTAATCATTTCTTGAATTGCCCTTGTTATACTTCTGATTTGAAGTAGCCGTCATAGAGGTTCTGAAATTATGCGTTTTCCCTCCCAGCTGATATGCAATGTTTGCTTTAGTATTGGTCTCTAATTTAGAGAGAAACAAATCGGCAAATTCATCTCTTACATCAATTTTTTTCAGTTCATCGAGCTGACTGTTTGCCTCTGCCATTGTAATCACCCCTCTTTTAGCAGCTGCAAGTGTTTTGATTACCGGTGCCAGGTCATAATTATTGTAATATGTTGAGTTTGTGATAAATTGATCTAGATAGGTGGTTTCAAAAGCCATCCATTTATAAATATCAACTGCCTGCGAGCTGCTTGCCCATGGTATCTTATTAAGGTTAGGAGCAGACTGTGCATAAAAATCAACTGAAACATCAACTTGAGGAGTTGGGCTTTTACCTCTCTTTGTTGTTATTACAATAACTCCATTTGCTGCCTGCGCCCCCCAGATAGAAGCAGCGGCCGCATCTTTTAAGACGGTTACATTTTCAATATCGTCGGGATTGATAGACCTCCATGGATCAGATGCCGAACTAACCGGAAATCCGTCGACAACAATGAGCGGATTGTTATCACCAAATGTACTGGCTCCTCTTATTATAATACTTCTGCTTGCCTGATCTGTAGGATATTGGTCCTCTACATAGTTTGGTTCAAAATAGAGACCCGGGACAAGACCCTCCAGCTTATCCTTTAAACTGAAGTTAGATGTCCGTTTCAGTATTGTTGAATCCAGTATTGTATATGCACCTGTAGCCCTCTCTTTTGGCAGTGTCTGGTAACCGGTTATCATCACTTCGGAAAGCAGTTTCTGATCCTCGTCCATAACAACAGTATAGTCTGTTCTGTCGTCAAGGTAAAGAACAACACTGTTCATACCAATCATCTTAAAAAGCAATGATAATCCTTTTGATTTTGGGACATCCATTACAAATTTTCCATTATCGTCGGTAAATGCTCCCTTTTTTGTTCCCTGAAGCATTATCCCAACGCCTGGTAAGGGAACCTGATTCTTATCTATAACCCTACCTGTGATTTTTACAGTTTGAGCTGTAGCCGGATTAGTATTTTTCTGCTGAATGACAATCTGCTTTTCATTAAAAGTGTAAGTAAGATTGGTTTTAGCAAAAACGGTGTTAAGAACCGTGGAGATTGGCTGATCTTTTGCTTCTATCGAAATTTTAGGCAATGACTCAACTTGTGATGTCTTATAGAAAAATTTAAATGTAGTTATCTTCTCAACTTCTTTAAAGAATTCAATAATAGTAACATCTTTTAAGGAGATTGTTATTTTTTCCTGCTGGCCCGCACCATAAAGAAGTGAGGGAAAAAGCAGAAAAAAAACTACCGGCATAAGGACAAGTTGCCGTAAAGCATGCCTTCCATTGAAGCACTTTTTTCTCAATAGTGAAAAAGTTTTCATAGTTTTGCGTTAATTTCTGGTTAATATTAATATATTGATCGGTATAGCGGGAGGTTATAAAGTTTACCACGCCTTAGGATCTCCCGCTTTTTTTATCAGTCTTTCATGTCCTCTATTATTAAAATTCCATTCTCTATTTTATATCTTACTTTAGCACTCAGCGCTATTGTCTTCATGGCAGCTTCTATATTTTCCCTGTCAAATTTGCCGTTGAATTTTTCACGCTTAGACACAGTGGAGTTATTTATTATTTCAACTCCATACCATGAACAGAGGCTCTCCAACATAGAATCAATTGATTGCTCCTTCAGGACAAGGATACCGTCTTTCCACAGAGTCATTGATTTTGAATCCACATTGCTTACAGAGATATTTCTGTGAATACGGTTGATTGAGAGCATTTCGTTAGGACTAATAATCTTGCTTTGTCCGTCTGCCAGAACCTTAACCGAACCCTCCACAAGAATTACGGAAGAACTTGTTGCTTCCCTTTTGGACTCAACGTCAAAAGATGTTCCCAGTACCTCAACTTTCATATCAGAAGTAGTAACAATAAACGGAACATCCGATTTCTGAACATCGAAATAAGCTCTGCCCTCCAGAGTTACTTCTCTGCTCTCTTTTCCAAAGCTGACCGGATATCTGATATATGAGTTTGAGTTCAGGAATACTCTCGTACCGTCGGAGAGAACAACAGCAAACCTTTCTCCCGAAGGTATTGACACTGAATTATATTTAAGCTTCTCTTTTTTCTTGTGAGGTCCTTCTTTCTGATCGGTGTAAGAAATCTCCCGCTGATTAGCCGAATTAAGGTTTATCTCTTTCTCCATGGCATAATAAGGTGACTTCCTCATTGGATTAATTACCCGGCCATCGGATAGTTCTACCTTAATAGAATCTGTGTTATATTTTAATTCAGAAAAGGAGACATGTGAATAACTATGCCATGCACTATAATTGTCATAAAGCTTGAATAACCCGAAGAATAACAAAATAGCCGCAGCCGAAGAGATTGCAAAAATAAATCTTCTTCTGTTGATGTTTCTCTTTTTGTTATACCTTATATAGTGAATTAAAGACTGAAGGGATTGTTCTTTTTTCCCTTCACTTACACGAATTTCCTGAGCAGAGTGCCATACCTCCTTATATTGTTCAAAGTATCTTTCATTTTCGATATCCTTGATCCATTCTGCAAATTCCTCTATTTCATCCGTACCGGCAACCCCTTTGAGTATTCTGGAAATCAGAATATCCCTGGTCTCTTCTTCTTTTAATTGCATCCTTGAAATTTGTTATTTTTTCTAAGACGCTGAAAGGAGATTTACCCCCTAAAACAAAATGAAATATTTTAGTTTTTCCCTCAATCTTTTTAAGGCTATCGTCATTTGGTTCTCTATCGTCTTCATGGAGATATTCATGATTTTAGCAACTTCTGCATAAGATTGTCCGTTAATTTTACATCTTATAAAAATCTCCCGGCATTTTTCCGGCAGAGATTCAACATTCTGCAATATAGCCCTCCTTGTCTCTGAATCAATCAGACGCATTTCTGTCTGAGGGCTTTGAACTATTCTGGAAAAATACAGGTCTATCTGGCCCTTTTCCTCGTATTTCGAAAGCAACTTTTTTTGTCTTATGGTATTAATACAATTATTATATACCGACCTGTAGAGATATGACTTAATAGAGTCCCGTATTTCCAGCTTGTGACGTATATCCCACATATGGTAGAAAGTCTTTTGCACACACTCCTGTGCATCACTGCTGTCATTCAGTATCCTGAAAGCATATGAAAAAAGATTACTATAATACTTTATAAAAATAAAAGAAAAAGCCTCCTCTCCTCCCGCCTTCAGAGCGTTAAGCAATTCCTCACTATTTGTAAAGTTCACCATTGATCAGTGCAAATATAATAATCATTTTACCGCATTATCCCAGCTCTTTGACAACCGTAATTATTGGATACATCATACCAACAATGAGAATAAAAAGTAATACAAACTATTACAATTCTAAGAATATCAAGTATTTTTATTAACATGGCAATATTTAATTAGTGATTCTTTTTTTTACTGTCTCTTTTCCTATACCCCTGCCGTGTCCAGGCAGAAAAAGAGAGCATCCGGTATCCAGTAATAATTTCCAACTTTTTTTCATTACTGATACATCATCGGCAAAAGGAGGAAATATCGAACCCGGTAATGTTCCAAAAAGAGTATCTCCCACTATTGCAATTTCTTTATCAATTATTACACTGAGAGAACCAGGTGAATGTCCGGGAGTACTGATAACCTCAATGTTCGGGTCCAAACACTTCTTTATGTCAAGATTTTTTTCAACAATCAAGTCTATATTAAAAGGTTTGTATCCTGCAATTTTATCCCCGAGCATCTGCCCCAGGGCCGAGATTATACGGGCGGGTGCAATTGTACCTTTTGGAACCGGAGTATAGCCGGTCATTGTAAAATTACTTTCAAACTCACTTGCCAAAATTTTACATTTATATAGCTCCCTTAATGCAAAAGCATTCTGGCAGTGATCATAATGGGTGTGAGTCAATATAAGATAGTCAATACTCTTACAATCAAGAATTGACAGGTTTTTCTGAAGTTTTTTAAATGCTGTCCCTCTGCCGGTATCTACAAGAATTTTAAGCTCTTCCGCCACAATTAGAAAAGCGTTGCTTCTCAGGGAGAGGACCTGATAAATTTTATACCCGTTTTTCGTGGTCCAGTTTTTCATAGTTGGCCAGTCGAATTGAAAAATAAATATACTATTGTTTTTTTTAATTTCTCATCTTTACTTAAAATACCTACTTTTTAAAAAAGTATTGACATGCAAAAAAATTTTTGTTTTTTAATCATTCTCCTGTTTTCGTTGAGTTTGTCAGCCAAACAGCAAAAAAACGATAATGTAACGACAGCATTATTGATTGTTGATATTCAGAATTTTTACTTTCCGGGAGATGGACCCGGCCTTGTTAATGCAGAAGCTGCCAGTCTTGCAGCAAAACAAGTTCTTCAGATCTTCAGGGAGAAGAACCTGCTTGTTGTACATGTCCGACATAAATCGGCCAAGGGATTTGAAATACACAAAAACGTAGCGCCACTCTCCAGCGAGAAGGTTATTACAAAAGAGTCCGTAAATAGTTTTCAGGGTACCGATCTGTTGGAATACCTCAGAAGCAACAATGTGAAAAGATTGGTTATCATAGGCATGCAGACGCAAATGTGTCTAGAAGCAGCGGTCCGTGCAGCAAAGGATTTTGGATTTGAATGCCTGGTTGTTCAGGAAGCATGCGCCACCAGGGATCTTAAATTCGGAGAGAGGACAGTTAAGGCAGAGGATGTTCAGACAGCAGTGTTTGCAACTCTTTCCGATGGCAGGTATGCAAAGGTGATTCATCTGGAAGAGCTAAATGAAATTATATGATATCAATAAGTATTCAAAGCCTAAGTTCGGTTCCTCTCGTATTAGCAGAGGGAAAGCTGGACACAACAACTTGCCTTGAATTTGATAAGAGTGTCCAGCCATTGGTCCAAAATGAGAGCTTCATAATCATAGACCTCTCTGAGTGCACCTATCTCTCAAGTGCAGGAATAAGGGTTCTCATGATTTCTGAAAAAAAACTACTCGCCAAAGGGGGCGGTTTGTTTTTGACCGGGTTGTTACCGGAAGTATATCAGGTTATTGAGATGGCCGGTCTTCAGGTTGTTTTTCGTATTTTCAGAAACAATGAGGAGGCTCTGGACGAAATCAGAAGAAAAAAACTGAAGGTTAACGAATCCATTAAATGGCAAACCGGTGGATTTTCATTTAATTTCATTCAGGCCGATAATAAAGCAGAGCCCGATACTCTCTGGAATGAAAATACCATTGCCGGTTATAACGAACTTAAAGTTGCCATCGGTTCAGGATCTTCGGCAGAATCTCCTTTTGAAGACAAAAAATTTCAGGGACTATTTATCACCTGCGGCGTTTGTGCCGGGTTCATTCCTGACGACACAAGCTTGCCCCCCGATTTTAAACTTCCAAAGGACCCCGCCAAGGCCGGAATTTTTGTAAAACAGGCGATTTCTTTCGGAAACAATCCATCTGGGCTTGTAAGGTTATCCGGACCATGTTCCGTCACAATTGAGGAGCTGGCCAAAGGAGTTCTCTCTTTTAAAAAACAATTCCGGCCAGACAGTAATAACCTTATTGCAATGGTTATCGCAAATTTCAATCCCGCAGATCCGTCGGTTGTCATCTGTCAGTTCAACAGCAATGAAGAAGAACTCTCTGTAACCGGTGCCAAATTTGTTCTGTCCGATATTTCAGGCGTTCCTACAGATGCCTCCCTGTCAAAATTCCTTAATGATACATTGTCTCTGGAAAATATAATATCGGTTGAGAAAATAAATCACAGTGATATCACCGTAAATCCTATGGCATGGATTTTCATCTCCGACACTATTGCCGATGCATCCGAAATGCGTCTTAAAATCGACACCTCCGGAGAGGTTTCACTGGAGCCCCATATAGAGTTCCTTGTCAGAAGGCTCTATACCGACTCCGCAAGAGTAATAATAAAACAGATTCATGGCGGGTACTCTGCAAAAACTTATCAGGTGACATCATTTGACAGTGATAAAAGGAAACTTAGACCAACCGTACTAAAAATAGCAAATAGGGCAATAATCACGAGAGAGTCTGAACGATGCCAGAAGTATGCACTCCCTTATATTCTTAATAACAGCGCTATAGTTCTTGGCAATGAATTTTTTGGCGACACCGGTGCATTAAGATATAACTTTGTGGGCATCGGCGGAGAGCAGACACAGCTTCAGTGGCTCACCCATTATTATAACAGCTGGCCCGTTGATAAGCTGGAACCTCTTTTCGACAAGATTTTCCTGCAGATCCTCAATCCGTGGTATGGCCAGCCGGTAAGTCAGACAATTTTTCCATACCGCGACCATGATCCAACATTTACATTTTTCCCAAATCTGTGCAATACGGCCGAAGAGAAGTTTAACATCTCTTCAGAAGAACAATTTGTGACAGTCATAGAGACAGGCCAAAAGCTTACAAACCCATACTGGTTCCTTAAGCATGAGTTTGCAAACCGACGTGAAACTGCTATGGATTATTATACATCAATCTGCCACGGAGATCTTAACATGCAGAATATTCTGCTCGATCAGGAGATGAATGTATACCTTATAGACTTTTCAGAAACAAGACCGCGGTCACTTGTGTCGGATTTCGCAAGGCTCGAGGCAATATTTATTGTTGATAACGCTCCTGTAGAAAATGACAGTGACATGGAAGAGTATGTGAAGTTCATATACGGATTCTATAATACCGACAAACTTGACGAGATACCGGTAAATTGCTACAGGGGCAAGCACAGCCATAAAGTAAACAAAGCCTACTCATTAAGCCTGAAGATGAGAAAGTATGCATATAACAGTGTAAGCTGCAACCCAGATCCATTACCATACAACCTTGCCCTCCTTGAATGGGTATTACCTGTTGTCTGCTATAGTAGCGCTTCCGACGCGCAGAAGCGCATCTCCATGATTGTAGCCGGAATGTTGTGCGGGAAGTGCCGGTAGTTTTTGTTTTTTGCTAACTAATCTACAACTATATGAAACAAGTAAAATTTGGATTTGTAATTGCAATACGTTGCATTGTTGTTATTTTCTCTCTTGTACAAATTTCCGGTTGTGAAAAAAGTATTGCAACAGCATCAATAGAATTTTTTTCAGAACAGATCCCCGGAAGTAAAAATCATAGTCCCAACGGGACATGGTGGGGATACAATCAAAGCAAGATAGTGCGTTACGGGAATGTGGTATATATGTATGTGATAGAGAATCAGAACATAGATTCTAATCCAAACCCTAATGCCACAAATCCCTCAAAAATTGTACTATACAGGAAAGACGGCGACAATAGCTGGCAAAAAGGAGGGTCGTTAAATACATCGCGTCCCGGCAACATCTTAATAGACTCAGATGGAATAGTACACCTTATTGTTTTCGAGCCTACTTATACCCAATCTTCCGAAAACGGTTCGTACGGCAGACTGAAACACTACTGGTTCCCTAACTGCAAAACAGGAGATATAACAAGTTCCCAGCAGGAGACAATCATAGATAACGACGGTGTCTCACAGGGAGAAACTGTAAATATAAGAGTAGGGGCATCTATGGGCAAGGACGATATGATGGCTGTTTCTTTCGGGCTGAATAAAACACACAGGCTGTATTGCAAAGAAAAAACAGGAGTAAAGTGGATCATGGATTATTCCAGTCCAAACATGGGAAGCGACATATATTATCCATATGTGATTGTTACAGATTCCGGATTTGCTATCCTTGCTATTCAGGATGATTATGTTGGTCAGAATTTGCCTAACATATACCAGAAAACCTTTTATTTTGAAAAGAAAAACGGAGCCTGGAAGAATGAAATTTTTATTACCCTGCAAGCTCACCCTCTGGCACAATCACGTCCCCAACTTATAGAGAACAGCGATATCTGTCAGGATGCGGCAAAGCAAATCCACCTTCTGTACCAGACCAAATTAAATCCTTCCGATCAATATCAAAACGCATTCTCCCTCTCCTCTCAGCTTACTTCGGGTTGGGACAACAAATCTGTTAGTGCCTCTGACAAGACAAACTGGATGCGGCTGATAGAGGTAAACGGTGAGATTTACTATCTGTGCTGCTCCTGGGACAAGCTTTACATAAAAAAAGGAGTTGCCGTAGAACTTAAGCAGCTGAAGGTTCCAAAAGTTAGCGGCATGTATATCTATGTTTCATCGCCGCGTGGAGGCACCAAATCTACAGAAAATTATGTTGACATATTGTTGCTTAACGGCAACAGTGGCGATTATCCAAATGCAAAGAATTACTATGTAAGGATTGCAAAGTCTGAATTTGCCAAAATTTAACAGAGTAAATTTGTTTATATTTGCCCTGCGGATTTGTACAATAATAATGAAAACATACCTTTCTCTTTTAAGTCATATAATGGAAAACGGAACGCTTAAGAGCGACCGTACCGGTACCGGCACAAAAAGTGTGTTCGGCTATCAGATGCGTTTCGATCTTAGCAGTGGTTTTCCTTTGTTGACAACAAAAAAACTACATCTTAAGTCTATCATTTATGAACTTCTATGGTTCATAAATGGAGATACAAATATTAAATACCTTAAAGACAATGGGGTTTCTATTTGGGATGAGTGGGCCGACGCCAATGGGGACCTGGGCCCGGTCTATGGAAGTCAGTGGCGTTCATGGAAAAAGGCAGACGGCGGCTCGGTAGATCAGCTGTCGGCCCTGATAGAAGGAATCAAGAACAACCCTGATTCGCGCCGGCATATAATTTCTGCATGGAACGTCGGAGAGATTGACAAGATGGCCCTGCCTCCATGTCACGCCCTTTTTCAGTTCTATGTTGCAGAAGGCCACCTGAGTTGTCAGCTTTACCAGCGAAGTGCCGATGTTTTCATAGGAGTGCCATTCAATATTGCCTCATATGCTCTCTTTACAATGATGGTAGCACAGGTGTGCGGATTGAAACCGGGGGAGTTTGTCCACACATTCGGCGATGCTCATATATACCTTAACCATTTTGACCAGGTCAAGCTTCAGCTTTCCCGTGAGCCTCGCTCCTTGCCCAAAATGTTAATCAATCCCGAAGTGAATGATATATTCAGCTTTAAGTACGAAGACTTTCAGCTGGAAGACTATGATCCCTACCCGGGAATTAAGGCCCCTATTGCAGTATAAATCAAAGCGTTTCATTAAGAATTAAACAAGCATATAAACATGATATCCATAATAGTAGCTATTGCCGATAACTATGCCATCGGGTGCAAAAACCAACTTCTTTGGCACATAACGGAGGACCTTCAGTATTTCAAGCGCGTCACACGCGGACATCCTGTACTGATGGGCTGGAACACATGGGAGTCAATAGGGAAGGTATTGCCTAACAGGAGAAACATGGTTGTGAGCCGCACGCCTGCCATAGCTCCCGGAGCGGAGGTTTTCCTCTCGATTCCAGACGCACTTGCTGCTTTAGATCTGAACAATCCCGAAAATAAGGATCATGAGGTGTTTATTATTGGAGGAGGAGAGATATACCGTCAATTCCTTCCGTTGGCAGACCGTCTTTACCTTACAATGGTTCATACGGCAATTGAAGAGGCAGATACATTCTTTCCTGAAATAGATTTCAGCCAGTGGCGGGAGATATTCCGTGAATCACATCCACGAGGTGAGAAATTCGAACACCCATTCGATTTTGTGGTACTGGAGCGCCTGTAAGCCCTATGCTTTCATGGCCAAGTGCTCATTTCCAGCTCATTACATCATTCTGCAAAACCACATAACTTCCTGATTGTCAACCCTTGGCCATGAAAGCATAGGGCTGAACATCTGGGTTGGGCATCTCCGTCGTTGAACATTTTTAGTATTGTTCTGTTATCTTAATATAACAGTAGTAGAAACTATTTACATACACAATATATGAAACAATTGATATTAATGCTCGCATTGGCTATTTTGCCTTTTGCCGCTTTTGCGCAGGCGGGCAACTCAGATAATAACACAAAAAACAAAACAACAATGACAACAATAAATAAGTTCGAATTCCCTCAACTACCTTACGCGTTCGACGCTCTTGAACCATTCATAGACAAACAGACAATGGAGATTCACTACGGCAAGCATCACAAAGCATATTTCGACAACTTTGGCAATGCAATCAAAGGCACAGAGCTGGAATCAAAAACCATCGAAGAGATTTTCGCAAACATAAGCAAGTACCCCGCAGCGGTCCGCAATAACGGAGGCGGATTTTACAACCATGTAATTTACTGGGAAAGTATGAAGCTTAACAGCGGCAAATTGTCTGCAAAGCTGCAAACTGCCATCAACAAGACCTTCGGATCAATTGACGAGCTGAAGAAGCTGTTTCTTGACGCAGGCAAGACACGTTTTGGCAGCGGTTGGTCGTGGCTAAGCGTTAACGACAAAGGAGAGCTCTTTGTCTCTTCTACACCAAACCAGGATAATCCTCTTATGGATGTTGCAGAAAAGAAGGGAACACCAATACTTGCAATGGATGTATGGGAGCATGCTTACTACCTTAAGTATCAGAACAGACGCCCAGACTACGTTGAGGCGTTCTGGAACATAATCAACTGGGAGTTGGTATCTAAAAAATACGAGGCGCTCGTTAAATAGAAAATAGCACGTGGCACGATAAGTGGTATATAATTATTAATAAGCATATTAGTAGAAATGTTTTTAAACCAAATTGTTTAAATGTTTTAATATATGCTTGAATATTAGAGAGATACCACTTATTGTGGCACGCTAATTTACCAGGTCCTGAATAATCTCTTCAGCTCTCTCCTCCTTCCTAACCATCGATGCCACCTGTCCTATTTCCAGTTCTCCCTGAGAGAGGTCTCCTTCAAAGATTCCTCTTTTTGCACGTCCCCTGCCAAGTAGTTCCGAAAGCTCTTCGGCAGAGGCTCCCCTGTTCTCGGCTTCAACGACTGCCATAGAAAAATCGTTATCAACAAGACGGGCGGGAGCGAGTTTTTTCAAAAGTAATTTTGTCTCTCCCTCCTTGAGACCCCGGCATCTTGCTTTAAAATCGGGATGCGCGGAGCTCTCGGTGCAAAGTGCAAAACGGGTTCCAATCTGAACGCCCTCTGCTCCCAAGGCAAATGCGGCATTGTAACTGGCGCGGGAAGCAATCCCTCCGGCTGCAATCAGCGGTATAGTTATAGCTTCGCGCACCTGCGGAACAAGACAGAATGTGGTTGTCTCCTCCCGGCCATTATGTCCGCCCGCTTCAAATCCCTCTGCAACAACCGCATCCACACCAGCCTCCTGACACTTTACTGCAAAACCCGAACTGGAGACAACATGCGCCACTAAAATTCCGTGACTTTTAAGGAACGGAGTCCACTTCTTAGGACTTCCTGCCGAAGTGAAAACTATCGGCACCTTCTCCTCAACAATAATATTCATTATCTCCTCAATCTGAGGATACATCAGCGGGACATTAACCCCAAACGGTTTATCGGTAGCAGCCTTGCAGCTCTTAATATGGTGCCTCAATACATCCGGATGCATTGAGCCCGCTCCAATTAACCCCAGTCCCCCGGCTTTACTGACAGCCGAAGCCAGTCGCCAGCCACTGCACCAGACCATACCGGCCTGAATGATAGGGTATTCTATACCAAAAAGATTACAAATTCTATTTTCCATAACTCTACAAATATACTGAAAACACAACATGTTTGCATGTTTGCACAATGGTAATTATATTTGGATAATATCAACTCAACTACAAGTAAAGTCATGGAAAACGATAATGACAAGATAATTGAGATATTCTCAGGAACAGTCTGGGAGTGTGAAATGGTAAAGTCTCTTCTAGAGAACGAAGGAATAGTATGCTTCTTCCGTAACTATCTGGGTACATCGTATGGCTATATTCCCACTTCGTCAGAATCTGTACGAATCATGATTTCAGGTTCCGATTATGAAAAGGCAAAAATTGTTGTAGACTCATATATAAATTAATGTTTTCACGTTACACTTTTGACGAGGTTGAAATGAGTAATATAAATGAACCATAACTTCTGATATAAAATAGTCAAACACAGCTCATACGCAGCTTTCCAGTTTTCTTCGAAAACCTGAGGCTGCTTCAAGAGCTGTGTTTGAGTTTAATAATATGTATTACTGACGCTATTATTTCCGTCCCTTACATCTCTCAAGATAACCAACGAGTTCTGCCGCCTTGTCCCCTGAATAAAAGTAAACAGCAGAATATGGTTCATAAGTAAATGGAACATATTCCAATATCTGAATGGCAGCAAATTGGTTGTCCTCAGATGAGATATATTCGATTTTTGCATTCCCTTCGCTATCGAATTTTGTTGGTTCGGCATCCTTGAAGCTCTCTTCCGACAATATTTTATCGAATTTGACCATACTGGCTTTTTCAAAGAAATTTGAACTGAATTTAACCGGACTGCCTGTTTTTTCATATATGGTTCTTTTGTATTTGACCGCCAGTATTACCAGTCCAAGAGAAATAAGAATTGCTCCTATCAAATATTGTGAGAAAAACATACTTCCAACCCCTAGGTCAAAAATAAGGAAAGAGGTTACAATGGCCCAGTAGTTTATACTTGTATTTATATCGGGATGAGTGATAGTTTTTATATTTGTTTTTTGATCTTGTGCTTTCATCTTTTTTATGATTTATTGTTAATGACTATTATACATACACAACCATAAACCCTCATTACAACTATTGAATGAAAATTTATGATTGTAAACCGTAAAAAGATAAAGTTCTAAATGATAATCTCCCTTAGGACAAATACAAAGTAATTGCCGGGCGTTTTAGATGAATGAACGAAGTATGGCAAAAATGGTTTTAACGTAACTCTTGAGAGTATCTTTTCTCTTAAATATGAGTACGATAAAATCTTCTCCAGCAGATATGCAGAAAACACACTTATTGATGTAACCTCTGCCTGTGGCGTTCCTCCGGAACCACTATTGAGAATCGCAGCACTTCCATGAGAAAGGTTAGCATTTGAAAATTGAAACTGGCTCGTAAAGTCACAGGATCCGGAATTATAAATGTAATAGTTATCGCTGATATCCGAGATATTCAAATAAGGGGTTATCAGCAACATCCCGGTAATAACTACCAGAAATCCGGAGAAAATTATATTTCTAACCAGTCGCATTTCCGCAAATATAGTAATTAACAGTCAGCAGTGAAAAAAGTTACTCCTTTCTCCTTGATTTCACAATCTCCACACCTATTCCGGCTATGAGCAACAACAACAATAAACCCGAGCTTATTCTTGAATATAGTGCCCCTTTACTGAACGATTCCGGCTCAAAGACAAATTCAATCTTATGGTTTCCAGCAGGCAGTTTCATTGCTCTCAGAATATAATTTGCCCTGAATATCGATGCCGGTTCTCCGTCAACGGTTGCTTTCCAGCCCGCAGGATAATAAACCTCGCTGAATACGGCAATTCGCTCCTTAGCAGAAATATATTCGTAATTAAGTTTGTTTGGCGCATAGCCTGTGAGCCTGATTGTGTCGGAATTTGTAGCATAAGTTGTATCAGTCACGTTAAAACCTTCAATCTCCTTTGCAAAATCTTCCGATACAACAGCCGTATTTTTAATGTCAACCGTTCCCAGCAGTCCAATCTCCTCTTTTGCCCCTGTTGCCCGTTTAACATCATTCACAAACCAAGCATTACCCATTGCCCCGCTGTTTTTAAGAGGGGGATTTTCTCCTCCGACAATAAAATACTTTGTGTTTAGCATATTCAGAACAGGATAGTCTCCCAGCTTTGCCTGTGCCTCATCAATCGTCTTGCTTCCATTTATATCCTGCCTCATTTTTTGCATCTCTGGAGCAATAAAGTATTCAATCATGTCCTGATACCGTTGCAATTTTACAGGGCTGTATCCACCTATTGTCTTGTGATGATAGCTAACATGGGCGTCGTTAAATGTATTAATGCTTATATCCAGAACCCTGTAGTCAGGGTCGCTATCTTTAAGAATTATTTCGTCAACAGCTCTTTTTGCATACTGATTTGTGAACTCCCTGTTTGGTACAAAGTGAGAATCGTTAAGGTATCTTTTGTCTACGGTCCAAAGATCGGCTAAAACAAGCAGACCCAAAATACCGTAAAACCAGACTGGCTTTATCTTCTTTGTAAAAGTGAACCAAAGTGCCCCGGCTGCAAGAAGAATGAAGATAAATGAACGGAAAGCATCTGTTCTGAGGAGCGACATCCTGTCCAAAGTCAAAGAATTTTTCATCTGTTCCGGAAACTGACCGTCGGGTGCTCCGACGAATGAACCTGCAAGAGAAGGAAGAATCATCATCACCAACGCGAAGCCCGCAGTTAGAACCAACGATATAATCATCCCCCTTTTTACCTGCTTTTTATCAAACTCCTCCTTCAGAACTCTATCAGTTGCAATGATAGCTAATAAAGGTATGGTAATCTGCAGAATAACCAGTATCATCGAAACTGTTCTGAACTTATTGTAAAGAGGAGCATAATTAAAGAAGAACTCCGTAAAGAACAGTAGATGAGAACCCCAAGAAAGCAGGACAGCAATAAGGCTCACTACTGCTACCCACCATTTTATTGGTCCCTTAAGCAAGATAAGTCCAAGGACGAATAGAAAGAGAGAGATAGCTCCCATATACATTGGACCGGCAGTGAAAGGTTGAGGACCCCAGTAAAGAGGCAGTTGTTTTATAATCTGATCGGCCCCCTGATATCCGCCATTTTGCAGAACCTTGTATGTCTCCGAACTTTTAGACAGCTCTCCGGCAGATGCTCCGCCGTTAAAGTTTGGAATCATAAGATTCGGCATCTCCTGCGGACTGTAGGACCAACTGGTAGCATAAGCAATGTCAAGCCCCTCCTGTTTGTTGTTTTCCGTCAGCTCCGATCCTCCCCTCATAGTATACTTCGAATATTCATATGTGGGAAGAAGGTGATTTATATTTGTTGCAATTCCTATGGCCCCGGCAACCAAAAGGTAAACCGATGTTTTAAGGAATTTAAGGAAGTATTTTTCCTTAATTGATGAATATAGAAGAGCAAAACCATAACCTAGAATTATGATTGCCAGGTAATATGTTATCTGAGGATGATTTGCCTTTATCTGAAAACTCAGTGCCAATGCGAAAAGGAGGGCTCCCAGCAATGGTTTTTTCTTGTATGCATAAACGACTGCAGCAAGAACCCATGGCATAAATGCAATGGCAACCATTTTTGAATTGTGCCCAACCTGAATTAACTGTGGATTATATGCACAGAATGTAATTGCTATTGCTCCTATGACAGAAAGGTAAATATTGACCCCAAATGCCAGAAACAGCAGGAATGATCCGATGAGGCTTATAAGAAGATAGCTTGGTGGTCTTTGCCCCACAAATAACAAGTTATACAGATAATCCGTATAGTCTCCTTCGTACTTGACAGAAATACTGGTGGCGGGCATTCCCGAAAACATAGAGTTTGTCCACAATGTCGGCTCCTTATCAGGATTAGCCTCGTTATACTGAATTATTTCGTTGGCCATTCCTCTCCAGGAGGCAATATCGGACTGATTTACAACCTTCCCCTGAAAAACCTGAGGGGTAAACATGTATGCCAGAATCGCAAATGCCAGAATCGCAAGAGCGTGAGGCAGATATTGTTTGTAACTATTCATTTTTTGTATGGTTAATTTTTGTTTTTTATTAGCTCATCCAGAAGCTCTGCAATTTTTTCACACAAGCCCCTTCTTGAATACCGGTCAATTTTTCCTGACATTACAGGAACCTCTCCCCTTCGGAAAAATTCGTACTGAACATCTATCCACTCTTTTGCCCCTTTATAGTCCGAATAGTCAAACATTGCTCCGGCCTCGCTCTCCCCGAGAGCAATATCCATATCTCCGCCTTTCGGTCCAAAACCAATTATTGGTCTTCTGGCTGCAAGATACTCAAAAAACTTTCCCGTAAGTATCCCTTTTGCCTCAGGTTCCTGACCACCGGCCAGAAGAAGTACCCTTGCCGATTGCTGCCACCTTACAACCTGACTGTGCGGCATATAGTCCATTTTTATAAGGTTGCCGTTAAGTCCGCTATTCTTTATGTCTGCCCAGACCGACTCGTCTGTCTGCCCTATAATCCTTATCCTCAGATCCTCTGCAAAAACCGGATCAGACTTTACCTTTTCTCCCAGAAGTCTCCAAAGCTCCTTCGGATTCCTGTCTTTCACAAAGAGTCCTGTGTATGTAATTGTGAATTTCTCCTCGGGAGATTCATGCTCCCCGGAAAAGTCACTATGGTCAAATCCATTAGTTATTACCTCAATACGCTTAGGATTAAGTCCAATATACTCATCCTTCATTACATTTGTTACAACAACAACAGCGTCGGCCCGCTGAACAACATTCTTTTCCATTTTTTTATGGATCGATTCCGTCAGCCTTGTGTTGTTCATGTATTTGAAGTTATACATCCTTGTCCATGGATCACGGAAATCTGCAAGCCAGGGAATCCCGGTGCTACCGGCCACCTTCATCGCTATCATGTGCATCGAGTGCGGCGGGCCGGTACTAACAATTGCATCCACCGGATTTTCCTTAAGATACTTCTCTAAAAATCTTACAGAAGGTGCTATCCAGAAACACTTAGGATCTTGTATGAAAAAATTGCTTCTTATATAAAGCGATATCTTTTCTGCCCATTGTCCATCGCTCTTTACATCCTTTCCTTTCCCGGATGCCTGCTGCCCAATAAATCCCGGCTTGATGCCCTGGCCCTTTTTCCCGGTAATCAGTTTGTATAAAGAGTACGGTTCTACTATTTTTCTTTTTATTATGGTTGTACCGGCCGGTATCTCTCCCAGCAACTCTTCGTCCATAGCCATAAATTCAGGATTAAGCTGAGTGTATACAACCGGTTCCCAGCCAAACTCCCTGAGGTATTTGACAAACTTGAGCCATCTCTGTACTCCGGAGCCCCCTGCCGGCGGCCAGTAATAGGTTATAATGAGTACCTTTTTCACAGATTCTTTTTAGTCCTTCACAAAAATATTATACATCGCCCTAATTACATCGCCCTGAATTACAGTAAAGCCATCTTTATAGACAGGAGTACATCCGTTAGTCATCATTACAACTCCGAACTTCTCCTTTGGCTCAAAAAACATTGCACTGTACAACCCATAGGCAGATCCTGTATGGCCTACCATATCCTCTCCCGGAATCAGGTTGTAAGTATGAAGAAGGGCCATACAATACTTGCTCCATTCACTGGTTGCAATTACAGGGGTCTGCATCAGACGCGAGCTCTTTTTTGAAATTATCCTCACCCCGTTTGACTTTCCGTAGTTCATGTGCATAATCATATATTTGGCCAGATCCTGAGCAGATATCTTGATTCCGCCGGTAGGCGAGAACAATGGTGTGCTGTAGCCCATTTTATATCCGTTGGCAATATCTGCAGACCTGCTGCGGTATGCAGAAGGGTCAGCAACAAATTTTCCTGTTGCGTCCTTTGAATACAATGTCACAAACAAGTTTGCATCCAGCGAATCCACATTGTGATTAGCATAAAGGCCAAGTGGTTTTATAATATTATCCCTTACGTAATTGTCGAAGCGCACACCCGATAGTTTTTCAACAAGGGAGCCGATAATATTAAAACCAAGGTTGCAGTAGTCATACTTCTCCCCCGGAGCATAATAACTGTGATATGCCTTAGCGTAGCCGGGATTTTTTTCAGGATTGACAAGGTCAAGATCGAAATAGCCCAGTGAATCGCAAAGACTCGATGTGTGAGAAAGAAGCATCTTAACAGTAATTTTAATATCCGGATATTTTGGATTTCTGAGCTTGAACCCTATAAGGTCGCTTACATCCATATCCAATGTTAGTTTCTTTTTCTCCACCAACTGCATTAATGCTGTTGTTGCAAAAGATTTTGAGATGGAGGCAATCCTGAAAATATCTGCTGGCACAAGATCAATGTTCTTTTCGATGTCTTTCTTACCGAGTGATTTTACAAAAACAATTTTTCCATCCTCAACAACAGCCACCGCCAAACCGACAGCATTTGTCCTGGACATGATCTGTTCAAGCTCCTTAACCGCTTGTTCCTCTTTTGTTATTTTCTCCTGAGACATAACAGAGCCACAGGTAAAAAGAAGAGCCAAAACAAAGAGGGCCATTTGTTTGATAGTTAGAAAATTTTTCATAATCTGTTTTTTAAAAGGATATGTTACAAAGATAAAGTTTTGCAATAAAAATATCTACTTTTGTAAGAATGAACCACAATAAATAAGAATGAACGAAGATAAGAAGATAGTGGAGACACCTCTGATGAAACAGTATTTTGCAATAAAATCGAAGTACCCCGATGCATTGCTGCTTTTCAGAGTCGGGGATTTTTACGAGACATTCGGAGAAGACGCAATAACTGCATCAAAAATTCTTGGTATTGTACTAACCCGCCGTGCAAACGGAGCGGCACAATTCGTAGAACTTGCAGGATTCCCCCATCACTCAATAGACACATATCTGCCCAAACTTGTAAGGGCAGGACATAAGGTAGCAATTTGCGACCAGCTCGAGGACCCTAAGCTTACAAAAAAAATAGTAAAAAGAGGCATAACAGAACTCGTAACCCCGGGAGTTGCATTCAACGACCAGCTGCTCTCACACAAAGAAAACAACTACCTGGCATCTGTCTACTTTGAGAAGGACAAAGCAGGAATTGCCTTTCTGGATATCTCTACCGGAAGCTTCCGTGTAGCAACCGGTTCTCTTTCATATATTGAGTTGTTGTTATCAAGCATTGCCCCAAAAGAGATACTTCTGCAAAAAGGCTACAAGAGCGGTTTTGAGGAGCGTTACGGCCGCGACATTTATCTTTCGACAATGGACGAATGGGCCTTCGTTACAGACTCTGCTTATGAAAAGCTGCAACAACATTTTGCAGTTTCGTCACTCAAAGGGTTCGGTATAGACAATATGCCCCTGGCTGTGACTGCAGCCGGAGCAATCCTTTTTTACCTCGAACTGACAAGACATGAAGGGCTCGGACATATCTGCTCTATTTCACGAATAGATGAAGGAGAGTATGTCTGGATAGATAAGTTCACATTCCGGAACCTTGAAATATTCAACAGCTTCCAGGAAAACGGAGCCTCGCTTATAAGTGTTGTCGACCGCACATCGTCGCCCATGGGAGCAAGACTGCTCAGAAACTGGCTGGCAATGCCAATACTTAACACGAATGAACTTAATCTGAGACTCAACATAACAGAGTATTTCTTTAAAGAGAGTGAAAACAGGGAGACAATACAGAAACATCTGCGTGAGATAGGCGACCTTGAGAGAATCGTCTCAAAGGCAGCAGCCGGTAAGATTTCCCCGCGAGAGGTAGTTCAATTGAAAAGAGGCCTTGGTCAGATTATTCCGGTCAAGGAGATTTGTACAAAATCCGGCATAAGAGAGCTGGAAGATTTATCAGAACCACTGGACCCTTGTACCACACTGCGAGAAAAGCTGGAGAGGGAGATAAAGGCAGAACCGGCAAGTCAGTTTGGCAAAGGAGATATAATTGCAGATGGAGTCAATGCAGAACTTGACACCCTCAGAAGAGTTGCAAGGCACGGAAAAGAGCTATTGAACGAGATACAGGAAAGGGTGATAGGGAGGAAAGGAATAAGCTGACTAAAAATAAGTTAAAATAAGGTATTCGGCTATTATCTGGAGGTAAGGAACACTCATAAAGGGAAAGTTCCGCAAGACTGGATTCGCAAGCAGACACTCGTTAATGCAGAGAGATACATAACACAGGAGCTAAAGGAATATGAAGAAAAAATTCTTGGCGCCGAGGAAAAAATGCTCGTTTTGGAGCAAAATCTATTTGCAGCCATAGTCTCAGAGGTACAAAGTAACATTCCTGTTATACAAAGGAATTCTTCAGCGTTGGCTAAACTGGACATTCTTGTAGGTTTCGCTCAAACAGCACTAAGTAATAATTATAACAGGCCGTCTGTCAACCTGGGAAACTCAATTGTTATACGAAATGGCCGCCATCCTGTCATTGAGACGCTTATGGCGCCCGGTGAGGAGTATATTGCTAACGACTTGCAGCTAGACTGTGATAATCAGCAAATTATCATTCTTACGGGACCCAACATGTCGGGTAAAAGTGCGCTACTCAGACAAACCGCACTTATTGTGCTTCTTGCACAGGTCGGGTGTTTTGTTCCTGCTGACTCAGCAGAGATAGGAATAGTCGATAAAATATTTACCCGGGTGGGAGCATCAGATAATATCTCCAGAGGAGAGTCCACTTTTATGGTAGAGATGCTGGAAACTGCAACTATTTTGCACAATCTTTCAAGCCGCTCTCTTATTCTCCTTGACGAAATAGGCAGAGGAACAAGCACTTATGACGGAATGTCTATCGCCTGGTCAATAGTGGAATATATACATGAGCATCCTGAACACAGGGCAAAAACCCTGTTCGCAACCCACTACCATGAGCTTAACGATCTGGAAGATAAATTTGAAAGAGTCAAAAACTTTCACATTTCTGTTAAAGAGGTAGACAAAAAAGTTTTATTTTTACGTAAATTGCTTCCCGGTGGTGTTGCGCACAGTTTTGGCATACATGTGGCAAGAATGGCAGGGATGCCCCAGGAGGTTGTCAAGAGAGCAGAGAGGGTTTTGAAACAGCTGGAAGCGAGAGAAAAGGACCTGTCAAAAGCCGACAGGAAAAAGAGGATGACAATGAACGAGGAGGCTGTTCAATTATCCTTCTTTCAACTGGAAGATCCGCTTCTCATGAGTATTCGGGACGAACTCAACGAGATAGATATCAACACAATGTCTCCACTTGATGCATTTGACAAGTTGCGGAGCTTAAAAAAGAAGATTGGTTTATAAAGAGAGAATATGGTTACTTATTACAGAAGACTCACAGTGGTTATCAAGCTGGTAATCGAAAGCATCCGTTTCGCCTTTGGTTCGCTTAAGGGCGATCGTTTCAGAACTTTTCTCTCTCTCTTTGGAGTAAGTATTGGAATTTTTTCCATTGTTACCGTCTTTACTGCAATTGATGCTTTGCAGAAAAATGTTGAAAGCGGGCTTAACAGCTTTGGTGGTAATACCCTCTACATTCAGGAATTTCCATGGGAACCTCCGGAGGGCGAAGAGTATAAATGGTGGGAATACCGTAAAAGACCCGCTCCTAAATATGAAGAGTTCCAATTTATTAAAAACGAGGCGAAAACCGCAGAAGCCGTAGCTTTTGTAATCTTCACAAACAAAAACATACGATATAAAAGAAACTCCTTTTCAGGGGGATTCATTACGGCCCCTACCAGCGACTGGGAAAAAATATCCAATGTAGAAATTGACCAGGGAAGATACTTCTCAACATTCGAAGCTCAATCTTCCACTCCGGTGGTAATTCTCGGGTTCTCTGTTGCAGAAGCCCTCTTCAAGGGAGAGGACCCTTTGAACAAGGTTATAAAGGTGGGCTCAAGTACCGCAAAGGTCATAGGTGTTCAGAAAAAGGCAGGGGAAAGCATTGTCAACATTTTCGATACCGATAATTCAATATTGGTTCCTTACAGATACGCAAGCACCATAGTAAATGCACGAAACGCCGGTTCTATGATATGCGTAAAACCACTAGAAACAGCAAACAGAGAGGAATTCCTGTTGGAAATGAAACAGTTGCTGAGGTCCATCCGCCGATTGAAACCGAATCAGTCAGATAATTTCGCATTAAACGAAATGACATTCCTGCTTAATCAGACAAAGGCAATCTTTGGGGGTATAAACCTCGCCGGGTGGATAATCGGAGGCTTTTCAATACTGATAGGCGGTTTCGGAATCGCTAACATAATGTTCGTATCTGTAAAAGAGAGAACAAATCTGATAGGTATACAGAAGGCTCTGGGGGCAAAGAAATATATGATTCTTACTCAGTTCCTGGCTGAAGCAGCCGTTCTTGCACTTGCGGGAGGGGTGATTGGATTGCTGATGGTAATGGGGGTTGTACTGGCGACGCAGGGGAACCCTGCCTTTCCAATGGAGCTTAGTGCATACAATATAATTCGTGGCTTGTTAATCTCATCTGTCATTGGCATTGTCTCGGGATTCGTTCCTGCCTATACGGCTGCCCGACTGAACCCGGTAGATGCAATAAACTCTAAGTAGCAGAATCTATAAGCTTGGTAAGTTCGATAAACTCCTCTACCGACAACTGCTCCGGGCGTTGTCCAAGCAGATAACTGTCAGACAGAATAACTCCGTTCAGCAGTGGTTTTATCGAATTTCTTATTGCCTTACGACGTTGGTTAAACGATGTCTTAACCACCATTTTAAACAACCTCTCATCACAATCTATTGATTCTCTTGCGTTTCTTTTTAATCGTATGACCGCCGATTTCACCTTTGGCGGAGGATTGAAAACATGTTCGTCCACAGTAAAGAGATACTCTATATCGTACCAAGTCTGCAGCAGGACAGAAAGAATGCCATAGTTTTTCTTCCCCGGAGGAGAGGCCAGTCTCTCGGCCACCTCTTTCTGAATCATCCCCACAACCATTGGAACACGCTCTTTGTAATCAATTACCTTGAAAAATATTTGTGAAGAGATATTGTACGGAAAGTTCCCGATAACCAGAAATTTGTCGTCAAACAGCTTCGCCAGATCCATCCTCAGAAAATCCCCCTCAAGCAGTCTCTCCCCAAGTTGCGGAAAATGAATTTTCAGGTACTCCACAGACTCCCTGTCAATCTCGGCAACAGTCAGTCTTATTTTTGGGTCCTCAACAAGATACTGAGTAAGCACACCCGTTCCCGGGCCCACCTCTATTACATCAGTTACACTAGCAGATACACCATCCGCCGCTGTTCCTTCATCAATAGTGAGGCTCTCGACAATCCTTTTAGCAATGCCCAGATCTTTAAGAAAGTGCTGGCCAAGTGATTTTTTTGCTTTTACATACATGGTGCAAAGGTATCTATTTTTTCTATTGATATCATTATCGGCAAATGGTCACTAATTCCACCATTATATCTGGGTCCTGTATAGCTTCTTTTTGGCTTGTAACCAAGATACTCCTTATCTTTTTCCAGTAGAAACGGAGGTTTGTATATTTTCATTGCAGATGAATCGCAAGATATTGGTTCTTTCCTATTTAAAAGGTTTCCTGAAATTATAAACTGATCTATAAGCTCCCACTTTCCCCTGTATCTTATTGTCCCCTCTCCTTTCAGGAATAGCCCTTTTGCCAGGTTTGTGAATTTATCAAAAGCATTAAAAATGTGAGAATCAGGGGTGTCATTAAAATCACCGGTGAGCAAAATATTTGCATTAGCATTTAGTAAAAAAATTGAATCGGTTTTAATTTTTAACATTTTTGCCGCAGCAACCCTGTTCGGCATAGATGCCTCCTCTCCGCCAAACTTAGAGGGCCAGTGGTTGACAAAAAGGTGAAGTGTGTCAAGTTCTTCAAATACCCCTTTAACGTACATAATCAGCCTTGTTTTTGCAGCAGAATCCGGGAGTGGCACATATATGAAATTAGCTGAAAGTGGCCTGAAAACCTCCTTTCGGTACAAAAGCGCCACATCTATACCCCGCTCGTCCGGAGAGTCCCTGTGAATGACCCCATAGTTGAGCAACGCAAGGGGTGTACTTCGTACCAGTTGCTCAAGTACGAACCTGTTTTCCACCTCTGCCAGAGCAACCAGAGCAGGGCTGTTTGTCCCTTCACCGGCAGAAATTATCACCTTTGCTATCCCGTTCCTTTTTGCCACGAACTTCTTCCAGCTCCAGCGCCTCTCACCAAACGGAGTAAACTCATTGTCCGAAGTCCGGGGGTCATCAAATGTATCGAAATAGTTTTCGAGGTTCCAGAACATTATAATATACCGCCCCGTCTGACTCCTCCCCTCAGTAAGCATAGCTGCCAGAAACAGCACCAATACCATCCCCGTCCATTTCATATCGTCCCCATCCATTTCATATTTTATCACCTCATTACTGATATAAAAATAAGCATATCTGTCATTTTTTCCACTGCTTCCTATTTCTAATTATCTGATTTGGTGTCCGTTTTATCTGATTTTAGATTTTCCCGTTATTATTAGCTATTTTTGCCGTCTCAAATAATTAAATTCAGGAAAAATGTCACTTCAATGCGGTATAGTAGGCCTTCCCAACGTCGGAAAATCAACATTATTCAACTGTATAAGCTCCGGTAAGGCACAATCTGCAAACTTTCCTTTTTGCACAATTGAGCCTAACATCGGTTCAACAATAGTACCGGACGAAAGACTTCAGATACTTGAAAAGCTGGTAAAACCACACAAGGTTATACCTGCCACTGTAGAAATTGTAGATATTGCAGGGCTCGTTAAAGGTGCCAGCAAAGGAGAGGGTCTTGGCAATCAATTTCTTGCCAACATCCGTGAAACTGATGCGATCATACATGTAATACGCTGCTTCGAGGATCCTAACGTTATTCATGTGGACGGTAACGTCAACCCGGTAAGAGATAAAGAGATAATTGACACAGAACTGCAGATAAAGGACCTCGAAACTGTCGAGAACAGAATCAGCAAGGCTCATAAACAGGCACAAACAGGCGGAGACAAGAATGCAAAGAGGCTATACGACATACTTCTCAAGTATAAGGAGGTTTTAGAGCAAGGCAAATCGGCTCGTACGGTAAAAATCGACAACGCAGAAGACAGGAAGCTGGCAAAAGAGCTGTTCCTGCTTACCGACAAGCCTGTTCTTTATGTATGCAATGTTGATGAGAAATCTGCTAAAGAGGGAAATGCCTTTGTAGAAAGCATAAAAGAGGCCATAAAGGGCGAAGATGCTCAGTTGCTAATTGTTGCTGCAAAAATTGAGTCGGAAATTGCCGAACTTGAAAGCTTCGAAGAGAGACAGATGTTTTTAAATGAAATCGGCCTTGAAGAGTCCGGAGTTTCACGTGTCATCCGCGCCGCATACTCTCTTTTAAACCTCGAAACCTACTTTACTGCCGGTATTCAGGAGGTAAGGGCCTGGACGATACACAAAGGGACAAAAGCTCCTCAGGCTGCCGGTGTAATACACACCGACTTCGAAAAGGGATTCATACGTGCAGAGGTTATAAAATATGAAGATTACGTGAAATACCGCTCAGAGGCAGCATGCAGAGAAGCCGGCAAGTTGGGCGTAGAGGGCAAGGAGTACGTCGTTCAGGACGGCGACATCATGCACTTCCGCTTTAACGTGTAGACTTTGCAGAACGTGTAGACTTTGCAGTAGTTTTTAGCAATGTGTTGATTAATAAACACATGCAAACATTTTTACCCAATATACAATAACTGCAACCGCATAAATACGTATCGATCACCTACTTGCTAAAAACTACTGCAAAGTAGTCGTGCAGCGATCGGCGACTCTGGCAGATCAAAGTAAAAAACCGCTCCAATTTGGAACGGTTTTTTATGTTTTGACCTATACTCACCGAATCGGGTACACAATGGGCTTCCCCAAATACTCTAAAAGAATTTCGTTCTGTAGTCTTTAACGCCGGCTGCCTTTTCAAGAATCGAAGGCAACATTTGCATCTGGTAACCAAACATTTGATTAGCTCTTGCCTTTGCGTCGTCTTCTGTAAAGAATGCGCCGGTCTGTCTTGCATCAACGTTGAAGATATAAACACCAACATTGCCGCCAATAGGGCCTGTAAGAGTGTTTTCCTTAGCTCCGGCTACAGATCCTACAAATTTAGGGTCAAACGACTGCGAACCAATTGCTCCAAAAGAGATCCCTGTCTGTTTGCTGATAGTAGAGCCTAGTTTAGCTGCAATGGCATCAAGAGTTGTCATGCCTTTAACCTGCTCAGCAATATTTGCCAGCATCTTTTCATTGGTCTTTTCTCTCTTTAGTATTGCTGTAATATTTGATTCAACAGCTTCTAGTTCTGGAATTCCCTCTTCTCTGGCAGCTGTCAGTGCAACTACAAAGAAGTATTTGTTATCTACAGAGATTATCTGTGATACATCGCCAACCTTTGCATCAAATGCCCAGCGGCTTATTTCACGTGCATTCTTATAAGTGGCAACAGTTTTGGCCCCCTGTGCAATTCCATTTGCAGGAACCGGAGAGAGGTTCATCTCTTTAACAGCTGCGTTATACTTTTCAATCTTTCCGTCAGATTTGGAAACAAGATCATTTGCTTTTGAATAGTAAGTCTGGAAGGTCTCCTTGCTGGCAACAGCGTCTTTTTGCAATATTGCAATCTGAACCTTTGTCACGGGTTTTGTTCTCTCCTTAACTCTTACAATATGAAGACCATAGTTGGTTTCAATAGTAACCAGCTTGTTTGGAGCAAGTACAAAGCATGTGTCAAAACCAGGGATGTTATAACTCTGGGTCATCCATCCAAGGTCTCCCGGATTTGCTGCTTTTGGATTTTTATCTGCTGAGTTGGCTGCTGCAATCTGGCTGAAATCGGCACCACCTTCGATAAGTTTAATTAGTGAGTCTGCTTTCGCCTTTGCAACTGACTTGTCTGCATTTTGAATAAGAATATGCTGCACATTTACTGAGTCAGGTACCTGCTTGATTGCACTGATTCTTGCGGCTCTGAATGTGTTGCCCTCCTGATAAACAGGAAGAACCGACGATAAGTTGGCTTTAAATGCAAAGCTGTCAAGAACCGGTGATATTGATGCAAGTTCGCCAGCCTTGTAGAAATACGGGTTAAGAGATTTATCCGAGTTTCTTGCCAGAAATGTTTTAAGGTTTGTAGTTGTAACGAATTCGTTATAAACCTTTTTGATATCTTCCTCTGCAAGATTAACATCCTGTAATGAAGGAACTACTTCAAAAACAACATATTCAATATCTCTGTTAGCCTTTTGCTCAAAGTTGTTCTTGTTTTTGTTATAGTACTCTCTTATCTCTTGTTTTGTTACTGAAATGGTTGTATCCGGATTCATTCCATAAGGCTGGATAATGAAAGAGACATCAGATGTAACATTGTTCTCCTCAATTGTCCTTCTAAGCTCAACAGGGTTTGAAATATTGCTCTTTGCAAGCAGAGAGATGTATTTTGTAAACATCTGCTCGTTTTTCATCCCTTTTTCGAGATATTGCCAGTATGTTGCTAGATTGCCGGTATTGTCCTGAGGAATGGCTTTTATAAAATCAACCAGCTTCTGTCTGTCAAACTGACCATCAGGAGAAACAAAAGACTGTTCTCTCAGAAGAACCGGAGATATCTTTGAACCCTGACTCAGGTCGAACATTTCTTCATCTCCGACAGCCAGACCTGCGTCTTGAATAGCCGGAATAAGAACATTTTCGCTGATTAACTCCTGCCATGCACTCTGGTTTACCATCTCCTGACCTTGCTCGTCAAGCGCGCTTGATCCAGTTGTAAGTTGGTGAATCTGTGTGTAATAATCAATTTTCTTTTGGAAATCTCTATAAGAGATTGCCTTCCCGTTCATCTCTCCTATATCGTTTTTAGAAGAAAACATAGAGATTGCCGATTGAAATGTGTCTGCGTCTATAATAAACGAGAGTAATGCAACACCAATGAGAAGTGTTATAAAGGCTCCCATTTTAACGCGGATCTTCTCTAGAACTGCCATTTTGTATTAGTTTTTAGTTATTTTCTTGTAGGGCGCGAAGATAGTAATTTTTTTTATAATCTCTTTATTCTTCAACTATTCTCAACTCTACCTTTTCTACTCTGTTTGAGGTAGTTTTTAAAATCGTAAAGTACATATTTTCATATTCGAGAACATCTCCTTCCGATGGAATGTTTTCATGAAAAAAAGTTATAAAGCCTGCTAAGGTCTCATAATCTTCCGATTCCGGAATATCAAGTCCGTATATCCTGTTCAGGTATTTAATTTCAATCCTAGCAGAAAAAATAAATTGGTTATCTGAAATTTTCTTCTCTATCAGATCTTCCTTGTCCAATTCGTCTGAAATCTCCCCGAAAATCTCCTCTATAAGGTCCTCAAGAGTAACAATTCCTGCTGTTCCTCCATATTCATCCAGGACAACTGCAATAGATCTTTTGTTCTTTGTAAGCATTGTAAGCAGCGATTGGGCGCTCATTGTCTCAGGAAGATAATCTATCTCTCTTATGAGCTCTTTTATGGGTTTTTCTCCGTTAAAAAGATCGCGGGAATGCACATATCCTATTATCCTGTCTATGTTTTCCCGGTAAACAATTATCCGTGAGTAATTGGAATCTGCAAACTGAGCCAGAAGCTCTTCAAAGGTGGCATCCTCTGCTATAGAACAAATCTCAGTCCTCGGTACCATGCACTCTCTGAGTATTACATCCGAAAAATTAAGAGCATTTTGAAAAATAGCAATATCCTTTCCTGGTTCTTCCATTACAATCCCTTCTCTTTTCACTATTTTCTTTGCCAGCGGAGATAGGGCCATATTTGAAAAATCGGCAAACCAATAAAAAGACTCCAGTACCCTGTTTGGATTCTTTGTGGCTAAAGCAAACGGAATAAATACAGCTATAACGAGCACAATTAGGGTAATTACTGCTATCTCTGTCACAACTATCAATCCTCTGCCCATGTCTAAACACTGCGACAGGAGGGGGTCCAAAACCCCGGCCAGCGATAACGCAAACACAAGAAGAGAGATTGTCCTGCCGACCCTCAAAGAGGCTATAACCAACTCCTTTTCCTGGACCAGTCTGTCCACACTCTCTGCATAGGCCTTTTCCTGTTTCTTGTCAACCTCTACCTTAAGCATGTTGTAACTCCTGAATGCCCTCTCCAGAGCAGTAAATATGGCCATTAAGGCCAAAGAAACAACGGCAAAGGTAATCGATGTGTACATACTACTTTTTCTTAGGAATTAGCGGACCAATAAAGTTTATTGTGTCTATATACGGAACCTCCAGTGAATCCCTCGATACAATTGCATAGCTATCAAATGGTCTCAGAATTATAGAATTGCTTGCCCTGTCGTCGGACTCCATTCCGTAGCCTTGCATAAACAGGTCTGGCGTTGTAAGCTTAACCCAGCACTTTGTAAATATCTTCTTGTTGACTCTGTCCCAGTAAAGAGTGTCCGTTACCATCTTTTCTCCTTTTATGTAGTTGTTAACTACTACATTTCCATGAGCTTCCCAAATCTCTTCCGCCGCAGCATTAATGTGTTTTGCAAAGTTTGCCCGTATTTCGGTCTCCAGCAAGCCCTCCTTAGTAAATGCCTTGACGTTTATTCCTTTGGGAAAATTATCATAAGGCTCCTTTTCCTCTGTAAACCTCTCCATAACGGGTGCCTCAACACGTAAGACAACTATGCCCCCGTCTGTCTGCTGAACAGACATGTTTTCAATTATCTGACTAGGAAAAGCAGTGGTATTTACAACGTCTGTAGCCGGCAGACTGTCCTTGCACGACAAAATGATGGTAGCAACCACAAATGTGACTGCTACCATAAGAAATTTATGTTCTTTGCGTATCTTTTTTCTTACCACCTGGTTTCCCGTTCTTACTGTTTTCTGGTTCTTACAGTTGTAGTTGCGCTCATTCCTCCACATGAAACTGTATATGACGATCCGTCAACTATATCATACATAAATGCCTCTTCCTGCAAAGGGAAGTACTGAGAGTACTCTCTTATTCGGCTTGTAAGCTCCTCCATAAGAGGTGCGGCATCGGCAAAACTTTTTGCTCTTGTAAAATAATCAACAGCCACCCAATACTTAGCTCTCTGCTCTACTTCTGTCCCACTGCATTTTTGAGAGGCCCATATTAGTCCAAGGATGTAATTTGCCTTTCCTGCAACGTTTGTGCTTTTTTGCATAGCCTGTCTGGCTGCTTCTGCTGCTTTTGCAGGGCTTCCCATTTTCTGGAAGTAGTAAGTAGCCATGTCAATCATCATATCAGCATCTTCATTATCATTAGATTCTGGATAGTCAATTGCCTCCTGCAGAAGCTTTATTGCATTCTGATGTTCATCTCTCAATGAGTAAAGCTTGTAAAGATACAGAGCAGATTTATATGACGGATCCAATCTATGAAGTGCCTCAACTGTACTTACATACAACTCTTCTTTAAAACACTGTGCGTCGTTAAGAAGTCTTACAATTCTGGAAACAAGTTCTTTGTCGTTCGGGTTCTCCTTGAATTTAGGACCAAACATTGCAACAATGTTTTCGCAACTTGCAACACCACTGTTTGCAAACAGAAGGTCGATACCCTTTTTTACCTGTTGTGCTTCTGAAGCATTCGCCTTAATCTGATATTCAACAATAGGTGTCAGCAGAGAATATATATCTAATACTTTGTCTGCAGATATTTGTTTGTCATTAAACATGTTCACTGCCACCTGCATGTAAAGTACCAAAATTGAAGGATCTGTATCGTTTCCTGCCATCTTAACAACATTACCAAGGGCTTCAAAAACCTTTGGGTTTTTGTCTCCCATGTATTCAAACATATCAAACGCCTTGTTTGTCTGAGCTCCTATGGCGTATTTAGGAAAATGCTCTGATCTGAGATCGTACATTAAAAACAAAGAGTCAACAAGCTTGTTTCTTAGTTGAGGATTGCTTTTGTTCTTTTCAATAAGGAACTTAAATATCTTCTCTCCATGTTGATATAATCTGGCACTAACAGCCGGAGGGCAGAGCCTGAAAGCTTCTCTCCAGAGAGGAATGGCTTCTATTAAGTTCCCCTGTTTCATATAATCATTATAGAAACTCAGGTTGTTTTTACACTCTACGCTATCTTTTCCGTTGCCATATTTGCCTGGTTGAGCATAGCCGGTTGACATGCCAAATGTCAGGATAGCTATTACAAATAAAATGGTTGCTTTCTTCATAAAATTGAATATTAATATAGTATGTTTATTACTCTTTTATTAGTCGTATTTATATTTTTTGAACCAACTAGGGTCGAACAGGCTTATGTTCACTACAAACATAAGATACCTTTCTCTCACCATATTGTTTTTGATGCTTCCTCTCTGGCCCATGTCAACGGCCACTCCAATTGAGTTATACATTCTGAAGATTGGAAAACTTGCACCTAGTGTCAATCCGGCAGAATTTACCTGATGTCCACCCAGGCTCATATATGATTTCTCATAATAAGCTCCCCCTTTGTAGGTTACTCTTCTGAAATAGTATCTTACGTCGTATCTGTTTGGGGTGAATTCAAAGCCGAATTTAAAAGTATTGCTGAGAGAAGGAGTAAAGTTTACTCCGGGAGTAGCTGAGAAAGAGGCACTTCTCCAGTCTTGTCTTACAAAGTCCGCCCCTATCATCCATTTGTCTGTTTTTCTGAGCGAAGCACCCAGAGCTATTTCTGACGGTATTTCTATTTCTGTATTTGTTGAAGTGTTAAAGGTTACCGTATCGGTTGTTCCGGCACTGTTAACAGCAAATGAGTATCTTGTAAGATCGCCCCTCATTTTGGAGCTGAGAAGGTATGTGGCACCTAGAGTAAGACTCTTGTCTTTAGGAAGTTTAAGTGAATATTGCAGACCAAGCTTCCCGGAAATTGAGCCCACCACATAGTCCATGCCTGTTTTTATACTTCTGTACGATGCTGCATTGGAGGTGAACAGAATGTTTGAATACCTGTCAATTGTTCCAAAATAATATATTCCCTCTGCTCCAAAAGACAAGTTTTTGGAAAGCTTCAATGAGCCGCCCAGAAAGAATTTGTTTATTCCTCCGGTCCCGTACTTCTGATATTTGATGTCGCCCATCTCAGCTATGATTACAGGATTTGTCTCGGTTTGTTCAAATTTATAACCAACACTGCTATATGGAGTTATTCCAACTATCAATGCAGATCTCTTGTAGATTGGAAGCGTGAGCATCAGATGGTGCATGTTGAAAGCATTGTATGCCGACCTCGTTTTGCTGTCGGACATATAAAAATTTTTCTGCTCCAGTCCAAAGTCAAGCATAAAAGCCAGTGAATCTCTTTCTGCAACCGATGCAGGATTCAGATAATTTATGACGCGGTTGTCCCTGACACCAACGCCGATCCCTCCCATCCCTTTGTTATAGGCTGTGCCGGGTCTTAACACATCACCCAATCCGAAGATTGAGTATGGTGTAAATGAGTTTAAGGCATCAGTACTTTGTGCAAAAATTTGCTGACTGAATAGAAGCAGAGTAATTAAGAATACTCCTTTCTGAATTTTTTTAAGATTTCGCATGGTAATCTGCTATACGGGCCAAACCCATCAACACTAAATTGTAAACTACAAATATGGAACTTTTCAATTTTTCTGCAAAATAAATCGCATCTCCTCCGGTAAAAATATAAATATGATCGGGGTAACGACCTATATAACCCTCAACTTCAAAAATCAGACCTAAAACTACGCCACTCTCTATTGCCTCCCTTGTGGTCTTGCCCAAAGGCTTTGTCTCATTGGGGTTTTCCAACAACGGAAGTTGTTGGGTATAAAGGTTTAAGGCCTTAAATCTTGTCCTTAAACCAGGAGAAATGTTACCCCCAAGAAATTCTCCTTTATCACTTAAAAAATCTATCGTCAATGCTGTTCCGAAATCAAATATTAAACAACTTCTGTCGGGAAACAGGTCAGAAGCAGCTACTGCTGCGGCCAGTCTGTCCGGTCCTAGCGTAGAAGGAGTTGAATATCTGTTTTTAATGGGAAGCTTCGTTTTATCGTTCAGAACTATCAGTTTATCACAAATCTCTTCTAAAGATCTGTAAAAAGTCTCTTCAAAAAGCCTTACCGAAGATACTATCAAAATATGCGGTCGCTTTACTAAAGCAAGATCTTTAATAAACTTCAAAACGTTCTCTCCCTGATATTTGTGGGTCTCTCCCAACTCAATACCCTCGGCAAATGCCGCTTTAAGGGATGTATTTCCTATATCAATTACAAGGTTAGTCACAGTTTGCAAAGTTATAAATTATCAGGACTTCATCTCTAAAAATATTTTATATGCTTTTTCTACACTCTCAACAGAATTAACCGTAATATAGAGTTTGTCTTTCTGTTCCTTTAACCTGAAGCGTTTAGCCTGCTTTTGGAGAAACTCCAGAATTTTGGCAAAATGGTCAGATTTATAATATGAAGAGAGTTGATTACTTACAAAATAGGCAAGCATCATTCCGTTTTTAAGGACAATCTTTTCAAATCCCAGCTCAACGGCAAGTCTCCTTAACCGTACTGTGTAGGCAAGCTGTGTTACCTGTTCAGGTATTGGTCCGAACCTGTCTCTCATAGCATCAAGAAACTGCACAAGCTCCTTCTCCTCGGTTATGGCATCAAGCTCCTTGTACAATCTTATCTTTTCAGCGGTGATTCCTATGTACTCGTCCGGAATAAGTATCTCCAGATCGGTATCAATACTGCAGTCGGTTATATATTCATATTCTTTTTGCCCTCTCTCTCTGTCGTTTGCATCCTCAATACCCCTCTCCTCTCTAAGCTCCGAGAAAGCTTCGGCCAGAATTCTCTGATATGTTTCAAAGCCCATATCTGCAATAAAACCACTCTGTTCCCCTCCAAGAAGATTTCCTGCTCCTCTTATATCCAAATCCTGCATGGCGATGTTAAAACCGCTGCCAAGATCTGAGAATGTCTCAATTGCCTTTAATCTTCTTCTTGCATCTTCTGTAATTGAGATAAGCGGCGGAACTATCAGATAGCAGAAGGCTTTGTTGTTGGACCTCCCTACCCTGCCCCTAAGCTGGTGCAAGTCACTTAAACCAAAATTTTGAGCATGGTTTATAATAATAGTGTTGGCATTAGGAATATCAATCCCGTTTTCTATTATTGTTGTCGCTATTAAAACATCATAGTCACCTGCCATGAAATCGAGTGTAACCTTTTCAAGTTCGGCCGGCTCCATCTGTCCATGTCCTATGCAGGTTTTTACATCGGGGCACAACCTCTTTATAATATCCTCCACACTCCTTATGTCCTCAACCCTGTTGTGTACAAAGAATACCTGTCCTCCCCTCTCTACTTCAAAATTGATTGCATCCCTTATATTCTCTTCGTTAAAGTCAATTATCTCTGTCTGCACCGGGAGTCTGTTAGGGGGAGGTGTGTTGATAATAGACAAGTCCCTGGCTCCCAACAGTGAAAACTGGAGGGTTCTGGGTATTGGAGTAGCAGTAAGTGTAAGGGTATCAACATCAAGCTTAAGCTGGCGAAGCCTCTCCTTTGCTGCTACGCCGAATTTTTGTTCCTCATCTATAATAAGAAGACCAAGGTCCTTGAATTTTATCTCTTTGTTAAGCAGCCTGTGGGTTCCAATTATAATGTCAATTTTCCCTTTTTCCAGATCCTGAATTATCTCCTTTATTGCATTTGTACCTTTTAATCTGCTTAAATATTCAATATTGCAAGGGAAATCCTTTAGTCTTCTGCTAAAGGTCTTGTAGTGCTGCAAGGCCAGAATTGTTGTAGGAACAAGCAACGCCACCTGCTTACTGTCGGATACCGCCTTAAATGCTGCCCTTATTGCAATTTCTGTCTTTCCGAATCCAACATCTCCACAAATGAGCCTGTCCATTGGAAAAGATTGTTCCATGTCCTCTTTAATAGCCTTTGTGGCTTTCATCTGATCCGGTGTATCTTCGTAAATAAAGGAAGCCTCCAGTTCATTCTGCAAATAGGTATCGTGGGAGAAGGCAAATCCCTTTGCATCCCTTCTTTTTGCATACAGATCAATAAGATCCTTTGCTATATCCTTTACCTTAGATTTAGTCTGACTCTTTAGTTTCTGCCATGTTCCCGTACCTAGCTTGTATATTTTTGGAGGAGCGGAGTCCTTGGACTTGTATCTTGATATCCTGTGAAGACCGTGAATAGAGACAAAAATGACATCACCATCCTTGTATATCAGCTTTATGGCCTCTTGTTGCTTGCCATTTATCTGAGTTTTGACAAGTCCCCCGAATTGACCCGTTCCATGGTCGATGTGCACTATATAGTCTCCTATCTGATAGGAATTCAATTCATTAATTGTCAGTCTT
This sequence comes from uncultured Muribaculaceae bacterium, assembly GCA_964599025.1. GTDB lineage: Bacteria > Bacteroidota > Bacteroidia > Bacteroidales > UBA932 > Bact-08. The sequence goes on from CAZREC010000001.1 coordinate 46,529, forward strand.
TCACTTTTTTCCACAGAGCGTTGCGTCTTGACTCTGTGGTATCTTTCAAAAATCTGATGGTCTGTATAGAGACATATTTTAGAAATATGGTCGATAAACCCTTCGTGCAGCGTGAAGTTTTTTGTGTCAAAAACCACCTTCATACCTTCGAATGAGTCAAAAATCTGACGAAGTCTCTCAAGCTGATTCGGATTGTCGCTCAGTATGGAAACAGAATAGCCAAGAGAGGTTTTATCTGAGATCTCCTTTGCCAGTAATTCAAAGTTTTTGTTAAATGTTGGCTGTGGAGTTGTATGATAGGAGAGAGAGGCGTGTTCTTTAAAACTCTTTGAAAGAGGTCCGAAAAACACTCTTTTATGCTTTTCAATTCCCTTTACAAATTCTTCTCTTCCTAACAACTCCTGACCCTCTTTCTGATGCTCCTTAAGTAATGCTATCTGTTGGGTAAAAAACTCATAATCTGTTACCCATATTATAGATTCTCCTTTTGTAAAGGTAAAATAATCGACCATTTCCTCTGCTTCGTTACCCTCATATATGTTAGGATAAATCTCAATTGTTTCAACCTCCTCTGTCGATCTTTGTGTCTCAATATCAAAGAATTTTATACTCTCCACCGTGTTACCGAAAAAGTCAATCCTGCAAGGGCGGTTATAAGAGAACGAGAAGAGGTCAATCAGTCCTCCTCTTAAGGCAAATTGTCCGGGTTCAGCTACAAAGTCCACTCTTTCGAAAGAATAGGCTATCAGGGTTTCCTTAATAAATTCATGGGAGAGAGTATAGCCCTTTGAAAGAGTTAAAATACTTGATTTTAATTTTTTTGAATTAAGGAAAAGTTCAGATATTGAATGCGGATAGCCAACAAGAACAACTTTTTTACTGTTTTTTTCTCTGTCAAGATACGATTTTACAGCACTTATTGCAGCTGTCCTCTGCACCTGATGAGAAGAGTCTTTAATACTGTTCTTTATATTAAAATTCGATGAGCTTGGCAGGAAGAAGACATTCTCCTTATCCATAAGGTTACAGAGATCATTTGAACAGTAAGCAGCATCCTCTTTATTGTTAAGCAGAACAAGGTGTAAACCATCCTCTATTGCAGATGCCATTGCCATGGCTTTAGCAGACGAGTACAACCCTTCAAGAACAAGAAGTTCTTTAGAAGGGCCATTAATCCATTTAATAAGCTCTTTATTAGATTCTTGTTCAATAAACACGCTTTCTGAAATTTTACCTGCCATATATATGGTGGCAAAGATAGTTTATTAACATAAAGTATGAAATGATGTTGATAACTCCGTTTGGAAAATGTGAAGAAAAAAAGACAACAAATTTTTAAAAACCGGAGAAAATTTTTATATCATTTCCTTTCTTTTCTTTCCAAATTTCCGGGCTTCTTTTTTCTCTCTTTTTATCATAAAATTATCCACAGGGAGTTTTTGTTAAAACAAGAGAGGAATAGTTGTCAACAGTTGTTTATAATTTAAAATTATATCTATTTATTCATTGCTTTAAAACAACTTACAATATAAGTTTATTGTTGAAATCCTTGTTAATATATGTTCATAATCTTCTATTCTGGTTAATATCTTTAGTTATTAACATATCAACAAACAAACATAAAAAACAAAATAACTATTAAAAGATTAATTTATATTTGTAATAATTAATACAGTTGATAAATGGCAAGTTTCGACCCTCATAACGACAAGGAAATCAAAGATAGAGATTTTGAAGGACAAATCAGGCCACAAGATTTTGCTGAATTTTCCGGTCAGGAAAAAATAATAGAAAACCTTAAAATTTTTGTAAAAGCTGCTCAAATAAGAGGAGAAGCACTTGACCACGTTCTTCTTCATGGCCCTCCAGGACTGGGAAAAACAACACTTGCACATATTGTTGCTAACGAACTTGGTGTAAATATGAAAATTACATCAGGGCCGGTTTTAGATAAACCTGGAGATCTGGCAGGTCTTCTTACTGGACTTGAAAAAGGAGATGTTCTTTTCATTGACGAAATTCACAGGCTCGCCCCTGTTGTAGAAGAGTATCTCTACTCTGCAATGGAAGATTTTTGTATAGATATAATGATTGATAAGGGACCGGGAGCAAGATCTGTACAGCTTACACTTAATCCTTTTACACTAATAGGAGCAACAACAAGAAGTGGTCTTTTAACATCTCCGTTGAGAGCCAGATTTGGTATCCAGTCGCATTTGGAATACTATGATGCTGAAGTACTTTTGAAAATAATAATAAGAAGTGCATCAATATTGGATATAGGCATAAAAAAAGAGGCAGCAATGGAAATTGCAAGAAGAAGCAGAGGAACACCAAGAATAGCAAATTCTCTGTTGAGGAGGGTAAGAGACTTTGCTCAGGTAAAAGGAGATGGAAATATTGACCTTGATATAACAAAATATGCATTGGATGCATTGAATATTGATAAAAGGGGTCTGGATTTTATGGATAATAAAATTTTATCTACAATTATCCATAAGTTTAAGGGAGGTCCGGTAGGCGTTAGCACAATAGCAACAGCAGTCAGTGAGGACATAGGTACAATAGAGGAGGTTTATGAACCCTTTCTGATAATGGAAGGTTTTATACACAGAACTCCGAGAGGAAGAGAGGTAACCGATCTGGCCTATAAACATCTGGGTTTAAACAGAAACACCATTCTTGATGACCCTTCACTTTTTTCTATATAATTAAAAAGCAAAATAATGAAGAAAACTATCATTGTTTTCATAGCAGCTTTTCTTATTGTTTTAAACAATAATGAAATAGTGGCATGTACTTCGGCAATCATCACCGGAAAAATCACTCCTGACGGAAGACCACTGTTGTGGAAAAACCGTGACACCGGAGAAGACAATAACAGAATACAATATTTCAAGGGAAAGAAATTCAACTTTATTGCTCTGGTAAATAGCCCTGATTCAACAGGCGTTGTGTGGATGGGTACAAACAGTGCTGGTTTTTCAATAATGAACACAGCATCATATAATCTTAAAGATGACGATGTTAAAGAAAGTGATCAGGAAGGAGTATTAATGTACGAGGCTTTGTCTGTATGTAAAAATCTTGCCGACTTCGAGAGTTTTCTAAAAAAACATAAAAAGCCAATGGGAGTAGAGGCAAATTTCGGTGTTATAGATGCCGAGGGAGGAGCAGCATACTACGAAACTAACAATACAACATTTGTAAAAGTAGATGCCAATGATCCAAAAATTGCCCCGGACGGATATCTTATTTACACAAACTTTTCATATACCGGCAGATATAATGAGGGTATGGGTTACATAAGATATAAGACAGCAACAGAGATAATATCCAGACAATCATCACATATGAATATTACTCCAGATTGGATATTTAACAATTTATCTCGTTCATTTTACCACTCTTTACAAGGAATTGATTTACTTAAACCCGACCAGTCACCGGAAAGATTCAGCGGCTGGGTAGTGGATCAGGATTTCATCCCCAGAAAAACCTCTACAGCATCTGTTGTAGTACATGGAGTAAAACCGGGAGAAAATCCAGAGATGACAATAATGTGGACCGTCCTTGGATATCCTCCGGCGGGAGTAGCAGTACCTCTTTGGGAAAAAGCAGGAGAAAAACAACCATCTGTACTAATGAGATCGAATGTATCCCAAAATGCAGCAGCATGTGATCAGGCCTTGAAACTTAAGTACAGGACATTCTCCTTAAAGAGAGGCAATGGTGGCAAATATATGAATTTCAACCTTATATATAATAGTAAAGGAACAGGTTTCATGCAGGAACTTAAACCGGCAGAAGAACTGATAAACCAGATGTATAAGCCCTCAATTGAAAAATGGAGAAAAGAGGGCCTGAATACAGAGGAGCTAGAAGAGCTTAATCAGCAGTCATCAAAACTTATTGAAGCAGCTTATAAAAAACTTACAGTCAATCAATTTTAAGATCCTGAAAAGCAGCAGTATTAGCATCGTTTGGTGCCGTCACCTGTATCCTTACTGACAATACGGGTTGTTTAGGATAAATGACAGCAATTCCGTTTACGAAATCATCCCCTTTTATATAATCAGTCCCATTAACAGAGTATTCTACATAACCGAAAGTAACTGGATAGAAAGAGATACTTGGAATTCCTGTCTCAACAGTTATCCTTTTAGTAATTACCGGTTGTTTGAATCTGTATGTCAGATAGTCACCTGACTTAAGCTTTCCTGCTGTCCTTACATAGGTGTTCTGCTTGTAGTCGTAAAGATTTTCAACAGGAGAGTTTTTGTTAAAAAGAACAGATGTTACAACTTCACACTCAGGTTTCTGATACTCATATTCTACATTTGATACTTTTGCAACCACACTTCTTAGTTCATCATGGTAAAAAGTAGCAAATCTGAAATTAAGTGGTTTATCGGTAAATATCTCTCCTTTGTATACAGGAGAGTATGGCGTAGGATTGGATTCATCCATGGTATATCTGATGACTGCCCACGGGAAAGGAGCCTCTGCCTTTACTGAGCCATTACTGTATGTTGCAACAGGAGGAGGAACCCTGAATGCAATACCCATCTGGTTCAACCTTTCGAAATGTTCCTTTGTGAGCCTTTTATTAAAATCCTCCCAGCTTCTTAACTCCTGTTTTGTCCAGCCCACTTCAGAAATTGCACATAAACGAGGATATGTCTGGTAATCAATAAATTTAGCAGGTCTGGCTAATAGTTCTGTCCATAAACCACCCTGAACACCAAGAATAAGATTTGCCTCGTTTGGAGACAATTCTGTCGATGCAAGAGGATCAAGCGAGTAGCTTTTCTCTGTTGAAACAATTCCTGCCCAGTTGTGACCCCTCTCTTCCGGAGTTTGTTTCATGTCGAGATAACAGAAAGGGCCGGGCATCATGATTGTTGGCTGCCCCTTTCTTACAGATTGAATTCCTTTTGCAATGCTTCTCCAGGCATAAACACGAGTGTTTGTATTCAACGCTCCCCCTTCAAGAATTTCATCCCATCCGGCCATATGTTTACCATGCTTTTCAACAATCTTTTCCATTCTTCTCACAAAATAGTTAAGAAGTTCCACCGGTTCACGCATTCCTCCCTTAGACATAACTTCCTGACATAAAGGACAAGAGTTCCAGGAAGCATAATTAACCTCATCTCCTCCAACGTGTATGTACTTAGAAGGAAAAAGCTTAGCTATCTCTTTAATAATGTCGTCAAGCATCTTGAAGTTGTTCTCTTTTCCCACACACCATACGTTTCTTCCTTCTCCATTAACGCTTTCACTGTTATCGTTTGTATTACATCCTACTTCAGGATAAGAGGCAGTGACAGCCTTGCTGTGACCGGGCAGATCAATTTCCGGAATAATTTCTATATGTCTTTCCGCAGCATAAGCTACAATCTCTTTAATCTGCTTCTGCGTGTAAAATCCTCCATATCTTTTGTTTCCGGAACCATAGGAAGGAGCAAGCACCTCGTCGGGACCCCTCCATGCACCCTTGCGTGTTAGTTCCGGATATTTTTTTATCTCAACCCTCCAACCATTATCATCGGCAAGATGCCAGTGAAATGTGTTAATCTTATGATAAGACATCCAGTCTATATAATTTTTTACAGTTTCTGCATTAAAAAACGTTCTTGATACATCCAGCATCATACCTCGGTAACTAAAGCGAGGAAAATCTTCTACTGTAAGCACGGGAACGCGCCACTCCTCAAAACCGTTTGTCCTTCCTGAATATATGGCAGGAGGTAAAAGCTGCAGTAACGATTGTATTCCATAAAAAATACCAGAACTACTTGATGCCTGAACAGTTATTCCCGAGGTTGTTATAATAAGTATATAACCCTCATTTACAATATTGTAATCTTTAGAATAATCCAGACTGATACAATTGGCAGAAGGTATGCTCTCCGATATTTCAAAAGGAAAACCGGTAGCTTTAATGAGCTTTTTTCTAAGGTATTCCAGATTATAAGAGCCTTTTTCATTAGAAAAAACAACACAGTTTTCATCAAAATTAAAGAAGCCCTCCCCCATTTCCACTTTATATGGCTTTGGAATTATACTGGTTTGCGCACCCAGAGAAATTGACAGAAAAACAATTGTACAGATTATAATTATTCTTTTCATATGTTAGTAGTTTATTATTAGTATTTTAAATTTCCGTGATATACAATATGATCCCTCCCTTGGGGAGCAATGGCTATCACAGAGCTTCCGTTAGAATAGATTTCAATGTTAAAAACAAAAAGTTCAAGGTTTTTTTGTGATTTTGTCTCAAAAACTATCTGATAGACACCCTTTTTACCAAATGCTTTAGAGGGTTTGATTACTTGATTTTCAAACTCAATACTCATACCCGAAGTATCAAAAACAGAACTTTTAAACTGACCGATGTAAGGGAGGTGACAATTTAAAGTATCATTTGAAATTTGAAGAGCATAACCGTCAAGAGAACTTCTTGCAGGAGAAGTTGCAGGCATAATACGGTCAATAACAATCTTAATGCAGTTACTCTCAATTATCTCTTTAACCTTGGCCTCGATAAGAGCCTCCTTTGCCGCCCTTTTTTCTGCTCTTGTAAGAGCTTTTGTCTGTGCACAACATGTTGAAAAAGAGATAAGAAACGAGGTCAGAATAAGAAATGCAATCTTTTTCATAACGAAGTTTTTAAGTAATCCATAAAGATACAAAAAATGAGATATTATTGGTATTCTTCTCTAAATTGCATAGTTTTGTGCTCTTTTTAAAACACAAAATAATGTCCGAAAAGCTAATTTCAAAAATCCCTGAAGGACCCTTGTCCTCCAAGTGGACAGAGCATAAAGCTCATATTCGAGTTGTAAGTCCCGGAAATAAACGTAAGTTAGATATTATAGTTATTGGTACGGGTTTAGGTGGGGCATCAGCTGCCGCATCACTGGGGGAACTTGGCTACAATGTAAAAGTTTTTTGTATAAGCGACTCTCCAAGACGGGCCCATTCAATAGCTGCTCAGGGAGGAATAAACGCGGCGAAGAATTATCCTAACGATAACGATTCAATTTACAGGCTTTTTTATGATACTATAAAAGGAGGAGACTACAGAAGCAGAGAGGCAAATGTCTACCGTCTTGCAGAGGTAAGTAACTTGATAATTGATCAATGTGTTGCACAAGGAGTTCCTTTTGCAAGGGAGTATGGCGGACTACTGGATAATCGCTCTTTTGGTGGCGCCCAGGTAAGCAGAACATTTTATGCCAGGGGTCAGACAGGACAGCAACTTCTTTTAGGTGCATATGCAGCACTTAACCGTCAGATCCATCTTGGCAGTGTTAAATCATACACTCGCCATGAGATGCTTGACCTTGTACTGATAAATGGAGAAGCAAAAGGTATAATTGCCAGAAATCTGGTAACAGGAGAGATAGAAAGACATGGAGCTCATGCAGTTGTTATAGCAACAGGGGGTTACGGAAATGTTTTCTTCCTGTCCACTAATGCAATGAACAGTAATGGTTCTGCAGCATGGCAATGCTATAAAAAGGGAGCTTTCTTCGGAAATCCATGTTTTGCTCAGATTCACCCTACATGTATACCTGTACATGGTGAACAGCAGTCAAAGCTGACCCTTATGAGTGAATCACTCAGGAATGATGGAAGAATTTGGGTTCCAAAGAAAAAAGAGGACGTAGAAAAGATAAGGGCCAAAAAAATTATGGCCTCGCAGATACCGGAAGAGGACAGAGATTACTATCTAGAGCGTCGTTATCCGGCCTTCGGTAACCTGGTACCTAGAGACGTAGCATCAAGGGCAGCAAAGGAGAGGTGCGATGCAGGTTTTGGTGTAAACGAAACAGGACTCGCTGTTTTTCTTGATTTTAAAACCTCAATAGAAAGGCTTGGCAAGCATGTTATTGCAGAGAGATACGGCAACCTTTTCCAGATGTATGAGAAAATAACAGACGTAGATCCATATAAAGAACCTATGATGATATATCCAGCAATCCACTATACCATGGGAGGAATCTGGGTAGACTATAACCTTCAGACAACAATACCGGGGTTATTTGCAATAGGAGAAGCAAACTTCAGCGATCACGGAGGAAACCGCCTGGGAGCATCGGCACTTATGCAGGGCCTGGCTGATGGTTACTTTATACTGCCATACACAATTGGTGATTTTCTTGCCGGCAAGATACAGGCTCCAAAAACAGATATAAACCATCCGGCTTTTGCAGAAGCAGAAAAAGCAGTAAATGAGAAAATTGCAAGGCTCTTTGCTATCAAGGGAAAAGAACCGGTAGATTATTTCCATAAGAAACTTGGTCACATAATGTGGGACTATGTTGGCATGGCCAGAAACGAGAAAGGGCTTGAAAAAGCAATCAAAGAGATAAGGGAACTGAGAGAAGAGTTCTGGAAAAATGTATATGTACCTGGAGAAAAGAATGAGTTTAACCAGGAGGTTGAGAAGGCAATCAGAGTAGCTGACTTTATAGAGATGGGAGAACTTATGGCAATGGATGCACTTCTTCGCAGGGAATCCTGTGGCGGACACTTCCGTGAAGAGATGCAAACAGAAGATGGAGAGACTCTTCGTGATGATGAAAATTACATGTATGTGAGTACATGGGAGTACACAGGAGAGGGTAAGGAACCTATAAAGCACAAGGAGCCACTCAAATACGAGAATATTAAAATCGCCACAAGAAACTATAAAGATTAAGGAGCATTTTCATTATGGACTTAACATTAAAAGTATGGCGCCAGAAAAGCGCAAAAGAGAAGGGATGTTTCGAAACATATAAAGTTAGCAATATCTCACCGGACTCATCGTTTCTTGAGATGATGGATATTCTTAATGAACAGCTTATAAGGGAGGGGAACGACCCCGTAGCTGTAAACAAAGGGTGTAAAGGCAGCGGACCTGTAGCATTTGACCATGACTGTCGTGAGGGAATATGCGGAATGTGCTCCCTATACATAAACGGACGACCTCATGGCCCGGATAATGAAGTTACAACCTGTCAGTTGCATATGAGAAAATTCAAAGACGGTGACACTATTACAATTGAACCATGGCGTTCGGCAGGAATGCCGGTCATAAAGGACCTTGTTGTTAACAGAGGAGCGCTGGATCTTATCTTACAGGCAGGAGGTTATATATCAGTCAATACAGGAGGAGTTCCGGATGCTAACTCAATTCCTATCCCGAGAGACAATGCGGAAGAGAGCATGGATGCGGCAGCCTGTGTAGGATGCGGTGCATGTATAGCAACATGTAAGAACGGATCGGCAATGTTATTTGTATCAGCAAGAGTAAGCTCGCTGGCACTGTTGCCTCAGGGTAAGATAGAAGGAGCCCGCAGAGCGAAGGCAATGGTAGCAAAAATGGACGAACTAGGCTTTGGAGCCTGTACAAACACACGTGCATGTGAAATGGAATGCCCTAAGAATATTTCAGTTGCACATATTGCAAGAATGAACAGGGAGTTTCTTCTTGCAAAACTAAAAGACTAATTATTAGTATAATAAAAGAGAAGAGACCGGTAGAATACAAATTCTAACCGGTCTCTTGATATAATTAAGTAAAATGCTGCTATATTTTGGCTCTGACATAGACGCCTACTCCGTCAAACCCCTCGATAAGCTTTGAGAACGTCTCCTGAGAGTCATCCTGTGGCGTAAGAATGGAATTCAGAATGCCCAGCATATATGTCTTGTCATAATAAATTTCCAGCTTCTGATTGTTTGAAGCACCGGTAAGACCATTCGGGTAAATGGAATTTTTAATGCTTACATAGATCTCAAATTGTTCAAATGTTCCCGTTACAGTTGGTGTCGAAGAATTCTTATATACAAAGTTTACAGTGTTAGGAGCTACGAATTGGATAATTTCGGGCTTTTTTATCTCTTTTAATATCTTTTCTTTGTTATCTTTAAGAAATTGAATTGCTCTCGGATTTTCGGAAGCAAATGTTGGATTGTAAAAAATCTGTAAGAAGGTAGAGACAGAATCTAACTGCCACGAGCCGGTAAGAACAATAGGATCAGGCTCTTTATTGCAACCGGAAATGGAAATAGCCATGATTGCAAAAGCAGCAATAGACAGGAATTTTGTTAATTTCATTTTAAATAGTTTTGTCAATTAATAAATTTCAGGTCTGGGTTAGTACACAAAAATATAAAAATAACTCCAATTACTATTAAATTTGTAAAAATATAAAACAAATGGAATTTTTTGCAACCTGTAAAGGGATCCCTATCCATATTTCTGACAGTAAGAAAGGAGATACAACCGTCCTGCTTCTGCATGGATACCTGGAGACACTCTATGTATGGGACGACTTCATTGCCAAGCTCTTGCCTAAACTAAGGATTATCTCAATTGACCTGCCGGGACACGGTCTTTCAGGATCACATAAAATAAACAACAGTATTGAGTTTTCTGCAGAAATTGCAAAGGAAGTATTGGATATCTGTAAGGTAGAAAAAGTATGCATTATAGGACACTCAATGGGGGGCTATATTGCAATAGAGGCCGTAAAGAGATATCCGGAAATATTTACATCACTAATACTAATGCACTCGGGCCCACATGCCGACTCAGAAGAGAAAAAGGTAGACAGAAAGAGAGAGATTGCGTTAATAAACAAATCCAAGCTCCAGGCAATCGCAAAGATGGGAATCCCTAAAATGTTTGCCCCTGAGAATCTTAGAAGAATGGATGAAAAGATATACGAAATAATAGAACTTACAGAGACACACGACCCGGAGGGAGTAGTTGCTACGCTTGAAGGTTTAATGTCAAGAGAAGATAATATTGAATTTTTAAGAAATTACTCATCTCCGTTTCTTTTGGTTCTGGGGAAGCATGACTACCATATACCGGAGGACAAGGCAAATTTATTGATTAATGAACTACCTAATGCAGAAAAACTAATTCTGGAGCACTCAGGACATAATGGTTTTCTGGAAGAAACTGAGATTGTTCAGAAAAAAGTCCTTGAATTTTTAAATCTGGAAATATGAAAAAACTTCTATTTTTAGCAATACTCTCATTTTCTGTACAACTTACAGCGCAGGAAAGAGTAAGGGATTACGGTGTTGAGATAGGTGTGTTCAAAACAGGAAAGAACAATGCAATAACAGATGTAAAAGGGGTTAGGGTAGGGCAGGTTACACTCATTGAAGGAGACGACATTAGGACGGGCGTTACAGCAATTATTCCTCATGAAGGTAACATTTTCAGAAAAAAGGTTCCTGCGGCAATTTATATAGGAAACGGATTCGGAAAACTGGCCGGATATACTCAGGTAAAAGAGCTGGGTAACATAGAAACGCCGGTTATCCTCACAAACACTCTCAGCATTGCTGCCGGACTTGATGCCTTGATTACCTATACTCTTTTACAGGAAGGAAATTCCGGTATAGGATCTGTCAATGGCATAGTGGGCGAAACAAACGATGGCGGATTAAACAATATAAGGGCACGTTTCATTAAGCCGGAGCACATACTTAAAGCGATTTCTGAAGCAAAGGATGGCAGAGTAGAAGAGGGGGGAGTCGGTGCAGGAACAGGTACAATATGTTTTGGCTTCAAGGGGGGTATTGGTACCTCTTCAAGAGTTCTTCCTGAATCACTGGGAGGTTATACTGTGGGAGTACTTGTCCAATCTAACTACGGAGGTGTTCTTGAAGTTGCAGGAGTGCAGGCCGGCAGGTTATTAGGAAAGTTCGACTATAAAAATGATATTTCAGGAAATGCAGACGGTTCATGCATGATGGTTGTAATAACAGATGCACCAATTACCTCCCGGAATCTGGAGAGACTCGCAAAAAGAGCAATTATGGGACTGGCTAAAACCGGCGGAATAGCATCAAACGGCAGCGGTGACTATGTTATTGCACTATCAGTAGCAAAAGAAAATCTGATTGATGAAAAATCTGACTACTATACCCCAAAAGAGCTTCATAATGAGTCACTCTCTCCGCTTTTCCTTGCTACCATAGAAGCAACTGAAGAAGCCCTGCTCAACTCTCTGTTTGTAGCAAAAACAATGAAAGGATACAAGGGCAGAGTCGTAGAGGAGTTGCCGATTAATAGAATTATAGGGGCATTAATGAGAAATCAGAAAGCTAAAGCAGACCAATAGATATTTTACCAGAGAAATGTATCAAATGGATATCTTCCGGCATGAATTTCGGCTACCATTTTATACAGATCGTTCCTGAGCTTGTCAATCTGAATCTTCTCTTTAGCAGATATAAATATACACGGATCATTCTCTTTTCCCATCCATGAGTTCTTAAGCTCATTTAAACTGTAATTTTCGCGCTTTTTAGGCCCTAAGTCATACTCGTCCTGTGGAACATACTTAAAAAGGTCAACCTTGTTAAAAACAAGAAAAAGAGGCTTTTCTTTGGCTCCTATCTCAGTAAGAGTTTCGTGAACAACTTTTATCTGTTCCTCAAAATTAGGATGAGAAATATCCACAACATGCATCAGAATATCAGCCTCACGAACTTCATCAAGAGTACTTTTAAAAGATTCAACAAGCTGATGAGGAAGTTTTCTTATAAAACCGACAGTGTCACTAAGAAGAAAAGGAACATTTTCAATCACGACCTTTCTGACAGTTGTATCAAGAGTGGCAAAAAGTTTGTTTTCTGCAAAAACGTCACTTTTTGCAAGAAGATTCATAAGAGTGCTTTTTCCGACATTTGTATAGCCCACAAGAGATATCCTTACCATATTCCCTCTGTTACCTCTCTGAGCAGACATCTGACGGTCAATTTTTTTAAGTTGTTCCTTTAAACGGCTGATTTTATCAAGGATAATCCGTCTGTCAGTCTCAATCTGACTCTCGCCAGGACCTCTCATTCCAATACCTCCACGTTGACGCTCAAGGTGTGTCCACATACCTGTCAATCGAGGTAGAAGATATTGATACTGTGCTAGTTCAACCTGAGTTTTGGCATAAGCAGTCTTGGCTCTTTGAGCGAATATATCTAGTATGAGATTTGTTCTGTCAAGTATTCTACATTCAAGATCTTTCTCAATATTTCTAAGCTGTGAAGGAGTAAGCTCATCATCAAAAATAACGAGATCTACTTCATTTTCTTTAATATAGGCCTTAATCTCTTCCAGTTTTCCAGTACCGATATAAGTCTTTGGATTAGGCTTGTCAAGCTTCTGAATAAACCTCTTTTCGCCAAAAGCTCCAGCGGTTTCAGCCAGAAATTCAAGTTCATCCAGATACTCCTTAACCTTTTGTTCATCATCATTTTGCCGGATAACTCCTACAAAAACGGTTTTTTCCATATTTTAACTCACTCTTTTAACTACAGAAAAGGCTGCTTCGAATGAGGCAGCCTTTATCCGTTCATTTTCATTTTAGTATTATCTCAACTGGAAGATCACAGGGAAAGTGTAACGAACCTTTACCGGTTTGTTTCTTTGTTTTCCTGGTTTCCATTTAGGAGAGGAAGCAACAACACGTTGGGCTTCCTTGTCAAGAGAAGCATCAACACCTCTGACAACCTTTACGTCACTAACGCTACCGTCAGTACCAACTAGAAACTGAAGAATTACGCGGCCCTGAACACCGTTTTCCTTGGCAATCTCAGGATATACAAGTCTGTCGAACACCCATTTGGTAAATGTGTTTTCGTCACCACCCTGAAAAGAAGGTTTTTCTTCTACAATAGTGAAAGGAATTTCCTCTTCTTCAATAACCTCTTCTTTTCCTCCTTTTACATATTCTTTAATCTCAACGCCAAGCTTGCTATTATCTTCTGTGCTGATAACAAGGTCATTAGACAGTTTCATGTCGTCATCTACAATTTCAATTACGTCAGAAACAACAGGAATTTTAGGCATTTCAGGAGGAGGAGGAGGAGTTTCTGTGGTCAATGGTACCATTTCTTCCTCTATTATTACTGCATTGTCTCCCTCCAGGGTAGAAGCAGATTTTTCATAGGTTTTCCACTCAAAAGCAAAAAGGACCACAGCTAATGTTAATACGAGGCCAATCTCTCTGAATAGAAATTTCTTGTTTTCTAGGTTTGCCTTAATAGTTTTCTTTATTTCCATAACTTAATGTGTGTACAGATGTTTATCAGAATGTAAAAATAGTAAGAAATAATTATTAGACAAAAGTAATTGTGGATAAACTTTTAAATAATAACTCTAAATACAAGTAAATAAGGCAGATAAAATTCTGTTAAATTGTTAAAAACTTTTTGTGGAGCATATCGGAGTCGAACCGATGACCTCTTGCATGCCATGCAAGCGCTCTAGCCAACTGAGCTAATACCCCATATCTTTGGGTCTGCAAAGATGATAAATATATTTAATATCTCCTAAACGAGATTAAGTTCATTAAGTACCTGGTTGGTTGACCTTACAGAATCTGCACTTTGGCGGAAGAGTTGTTTTTCTTCTTCATTAAGGTTAAGTTGAACTATCCTTTCCCAGCCTTTTCTACCAACAACAACAGGAACACCAAGACAAATATCATTCTGGCCATACTCTCCTTCAAGTAAAACACTACAAGGATAGATTTTCTTTTCATCCAGAACAATAGATCTTACAAGCGCAGCTGCTGCTGCCCCCGGAGCGTACCAGGCAGATGTTCCGAGATGTTTTGTGAGTGTTGCTCCGCCTACCATCGTTTCCTGAGCAACCTTCTCAAGAGCAGACTTGGAAACGAGTTCGCTAACAGGTATCCCTCTTAAGTTTGCAAACCTTGTAAGTGGAATCATTGTTGTATCGCCATGACCACCGATAACCATCCCTGCAACATCACTCGCTGGTGCGTCAAGTGCTTTTTTAAGATAATAGACGAAACGGTTACTATCCAATATCCCCCCCATTCCTATTACCTTGTTCTTAACGAGATTTTTAGTTTTAACGGTAAGGTATGTCATGGTATCCATTGGGTTAGAAATCATAACAATAACGGCATTAGGAGAATATTTAAGGGCATTTTCTACAACCTCGTTAACAATGGCAGCATTTGTTCCTATCAGTTCTTCACGTGTCATGCCGGGTTTTCTGGGAATTCCGGAAGTTATGACAACCACGGCCGATTTGGCAGTCGCTTCATAATTATTTGTTACTCCTGTAATCTTTGTGTCAAATCGTAACAACTTTGCTGTTTGCATCATATCGATAGCTTTTCCTTCAGCAATACCTGGTTTGATGTCTAGTAAAACAATCTCACCGGCAAACTGCATCATATTCATAGCGTTTACACAAGTTGCTCCAACGTTCCCAGCTCCAATGACAGTTATTTTAGCCATAATTTTTTAAAGTATTAATTTATATATTTTTGTATTTTTGCATCAAAATAATAATTCTTATGGAATCGATTACCAATTTCCGCACATATCGTGCCAAAATGAATAAAATTATCCTTGATTCGGACAATTTATTTTTCAAGCGCTTCTTCAATTTAGACACGCGCACGTATGAGGAAGGAGCCTTGTCTGCACAGACCAAAGAGATGCTGGGATTGGTCGCTTCTTTAGTACTAAGATGTGACGATTGTGTAAAGTATCACATTGAAAAATGTTTTGAACTGAAAGTAACCAGGGAACAGCTATTCGAAATATTTTCAGTTGCGAACCTTGTAGGAGGATCAATTGTTATACCACATACAAGAAGAGCGATAGAATACTGGGACGAGCTAGAGGAGATGAATAAAAATGATTAGCTATTTAAAAGAGAACACAGATTTTAACTTTAGAAACAGACGCAATTGTACAAAATGGATAAAATCTGTCATCAGCGAAGAGGTCTGTAAATCCATAATTGTTAAACCAAATTGTAAAGTTACAGCAGGCGATATATCAATTGTCTTCTGTTCAGACACATATCTGTTAGAGATTAATAAGAAATTTCTTTCGCATGACTATTTAACAGATGTTATTACTTTCGACTATTCAACTGAGAAACAAATTTCCGGTGATATTTTTATTAGCATAGATGCTGTCAGAGCTAATTCAAAAATTTACAAACAAGATTTCAAGAAGGAGCTTTATCGTGTGATGATACATGGCATTTTACATTTGCTGGGTTATAAGGACAAAACAAAAATGCAGAAGCAGGTTATGAGAGATAAAGAAGATTTTTACTTGAATAATAGAGAATTTAATGACTGATAGTTACGACATAATTGTAATAGGAGCAGGACATGCCGGTTGTGAAGCGGCTCATGCAGCAGCAAAATTGGGTTCTCATGTTCTTTTAATTACAATGGACATGGGGAAAATTGCCCAAATGTCATGCAATCCTGCTATAGGAGGTATAGCAAAAGGACAAATCGTCAGAGAGATAGATGCGCTTGGAGGTTATACAGGACTTATAACAGATGCAAGTACTCTACAATTCAGAATGCTAAACAGATCAAAAGGGCCTGCAATGTGGAGTCCCAGGGCGCAGTGTGACCGGCAGCATTTTTCTCTTAACTGGAGGTTCCTTCTCGAAAACACAAACAATCTTAACTTATGGCAAGATACAGTAACCGAATTTATTTTCGACGGAAATAGCATAAAAGGTGTAAAAACATCACTGGGAGCAAATTTCTTCGCAAAAGCAATTATTTTAACTGCTGGAACTTTTCTGAACGGAAAATTATTTGTCGGACAAAATTCTGTAGTAGGAGGAAGGATAGGAGAATTACCCTCCTTAAATATATCTGAACAACTTATCAGTAAGGGAGTTGTAGTTGACAAAATGAAGACCGGAACTCCTCCACGATTGGATGTAAGATCAATAGACCTTACAAAGCTACAAGTACAGCAAGGAGATGATGCTCCGGAAAAGTTTTCTTTTCTGAATATACCTTCTCCTGTTCAAGGAAGCATAAAACAGATGTGCTGTTATATGGTACACACAAACCAGAAAGTTCATGATATACTAAAAAGTGGATTTAAATTCTCTCCTCTCTTTTCGGGAAAAATAACAGGAAGAGGACCGCGATACTGTCCAAGTATAGAAGATAAATTAAAAACATTTTCTGATAAAACATCGCATCAGCTATTTCTTGAACCTGAGGGATGGAACACTAATGAGTATTATCTTCAAGGTTTTTCATCATCTCTTCCATTAGATATACAATATGAAGCGCTCAGAGCAATCCCGGGATTCGAAAATGTTGTAATATTCAGACCAGCCTATGCAGTAGAATATGATTATTTCCCACCAACACAGCTATATCATACACTGGAACTTAAAAATATCCCGGGTCTATACTTTGCCGGGCAAGTTAATGGTACCACAGGATACGAGGAAGCAGCAGCACAAGGGCTAATGGCAGGCATAAATGCACACCTGAAGATTTCTGGTAAAGAACCATTAATTCTGAAGCGTGACCAGGCATACATAGGAGTTCTCATAGATGATCTGGTTACAAAAGGAGTTGACGAACCCTACCGAATGTTTACATCAAGAGCAGAGTATAGAATACTACTAAGACAAGACAATGCCGACTTGAGACTAACACCTATAGCACATGAAATTGGCCTTGCCTCTGAAGAACGAATGAATTTACTAACCAAAAAATATATCGCAGTTAGTGCTTTAACGGAATTTCTTGATAATAGTTCACTTTTACCAGAGGAGATTAACTCATATCTCATTAATGTTAATTCTTCAGAAATTATCCAAAAAAAGAAAATTTCCGATATTCTATGCAGGCCACATGTAAACATATTAGACGTTCTTAAAATTGTTCCACGTGAAACTTATAATGACTATATTCAACAAAAAGAGCAAGTTGAGAGCTTTTCTTTTGCTGTGGATTTTATTAAAAGTGTTAGTTTAATTTCTGGTGAAGATCTCTCTGCGAGTAAGGCATACAATGTTTTAGCAAATAATCTGAGCGAAGCATTTCATGCGGTTAAAGATGCTTTTAAATTACCATATGAGGTAGATGTATATAAAGACAAATCTACTTCTGCAGAATTATCTGTAAAAGAGATCATAGAATCGGCAGAAATATTGATAAAGTATAGAGGATACATCGACAGAGAAAAAAGAATTGCTACTAAAATTCTAAAGCTCGAAGATGTAAAAATTCCGGAAAATTATGACTTTGCTTCACTTAAATCGTTATCAATAGAGTCTAGGCAGAAGCTGGAAAAGCACAGACCAAAAAACATTTCGCAGGCTTCACGTATCCCGGGAGTTTCCCCATCGGATATTTCTGTTTTGCTTGTCTGCTTTGGAAGATAGGAAGATAGAGTATGTTCCACGAGGAACGGCAATACTATTCCATTGGTAAGGAAAGGTGTAATTTTTTCAGACTCTCAGTTTTAGTTGCATCAAAACTTAAATAAAGTGCAGACTGGCTAACGACCCTCTCACTTGAAAAAAAAGCAGAGGATGATTCAATCTCGATATCTTCTGTACAGGGATATTCAGATATTATTGCAGAAATTAAACATTCAACCTCTTTATTATTCCTGACATTTGTCTCCAGTACGTGTATCTTTTTTCCGTTTTCTTCTATTGGATAGGCAATATAATAAAGGAAACGGGAGTGTTGATTAGAAATCATTTCAATCTTTTTACAGGACCCCGACCTGCTTAACACCTCAAATATTGCGTATTCTAATATTTTTTTTGGCCATAGAAAATATGAGCCGGCAAAAGAATCTTGCCTAAGAGTATATAGTTCTGTAATATCAAGGGGATAAATGCTTAGATTATTCTCTGGATCATGACTTATATCTTTAACTTGATAAATTGTGTTGCTTTTAACAAGAGTGCCTTTAAATATTTGTGAATAGAAATTGAAAAGAGAGTCTGTGGCGGGTTTAACCAAAAGATATGATAAACCATCCTTACGACAATCGTTAATTGCCGACTCCATTAAAATCCGGGAGTATGAATTACCTCTATGCTCAGGCAGTGTTCCAACAGCATAGAGGTAACCTCCCTTATTAATTTCATTTTCTGAATTAAAATATGAGGGAATAATAGAGAGACAAGATACAAATTGGTGTTTTTCTACCTCAAGTATCCATGTTTTTGTATGAGGAAAGCAGGACTTAAGATAATTATTTATATATGCCTGATCATCAGTGAAACAAGCAAGCCATATCTTAAATATATGTTCTCTGTCTTTATTTGTTGCTAAACGGATAGTCATTTAGCTGTCATACTTATAGATATCATTAATTAAGTCGGAATATTTTGCCTTTACTTTACTGCGTTTTAGTTTAAGGGTTTGGGATAACATATCATTAATAGGGGTCCACTCGTCATTTATTAATTTTGGCCTTTTTATTTGTTCATGAGAAGCGAGTTTCTGATTCACGGCATCAATTTCTCTTAGAATTTTCTTCTGCACCTCAGGATTTTTTATCAAATCATCGTTGTCTGTAAATTGAACCTTGTGTTTTGCTGCCCAAAAATGTAGTCTGCTGAAGGATGGAATAATAAGAGCCGAAGCAAATTTTTGATTTTCTCCAACAACCATGCAGTTTTCTATGTATGACGACTCTTTAAGCATATTTTCAATAACCTGTGGCGCTACATATTTTCCTGCAGAAAGTTTGAAAATCTCTTTCTTTCTATCTGTAATTTTAAGGAATATTTTGTCTACCATTACTCCGATATCTCCTGTATGAAGCCATCCATCACTATCAATGACAGTTTTTGTATACTCCGGGTCTTTGTAGTAACCCATCATAATATGTGGGCCCCGGCTTAAGATCTCTCCGTCTTCTGCAATCATCATCTCTGTACCTTCCATTGCCTTACCAACGGTGCCGATTTTTATTATCATCTCTTTTGGATTGTTGACGGCTATTACAGGAGAGGCTTCGGTCATGCCGTAACCTTCAAATATATACATCTTTGCAGCGGTAAAAAGACGGATGATTTTTGCCTGAATTGCCGAACCACCAGATACAATAAGCATCTCTTTTCCTCCAAGTTTCTCCCTCCATTTACTATATACTAGTTTATCCGCAACACTATACATCATATTATAAAATAACCCTCTTTTTGTATAGTCATACTTACATGCAATTCTAAATGCCCAGTGGTATATAACTTTTTTTATTCCCTTCAGGTCCTTTCCTGCGGCCTCCAGTTTATTGAACATCATCTCCAGTACCCTTGGGACAGCACAAAAACCATCTGCATGACAATCTGCAAGGTCACTAGCTATTGTTGCAAGACTCTCGGCATAGTAGATGCTTATTCCGAGATATTGATAGTCGTAGTTCATACCTCTTTCGTATATGTGGCAAAGAGGTAAAAAACTTAGCATTTTATGTCTGTGGTCTCTGATTTGTTGAACAGCTGTACCGATGAAATTAAATACAAGGTTTTTATGTGAAAGCATAACACCTTTAGGGGTTCCGGTAGTTCCGGAGGTGTAAATTATTGTAGCAAGATCATTTTCGCTGATATTCTTTTTATTATCTTCAACTACAGGAGCATAAACCGAGGATTTTTCCTCACCGAGTTTATATAATTCATCTATGCACTTATATCCTGGAACAGCATCCATTGTGTAAATTTCAACCGGAACATCCATCTTGGCTATAATTGGGGCAATTTTTTTAATTATTGCATCGCCACCGGCAAAAATAATCTTAGCGTCGCTATGGGCAAAGATGTGTTTATAATCATCGGTACTTAATGTGGTATATACAGGAACGTGTACCATATGTGCCAGCGATAGTCCCATGTCAATAAAGTTCCATTCAGGACGGTTGCTACAGATTGTTATAACCTTGTCCAATGGTTGCAAGCCAAGAGCGAGAAAAGCATGGGCAAGGGAGTGTGAATACTGACAATAATCATCTACAGAATACTTTATCCATTTGCCATTTACTCTTCTGCTAAGAATATCGTCTTTTGGAAACTGTTCCTTGAGCCTCTCAAGGAGATCAAAAACTCTGGTTACTTCCATAATTATAGTTTGTTAAGTTATTTTTTACAATAGTGCTTTTATATCTCTGATAAAGAGGTCTATATCCTCTTTTTGCGTGTTGAATGAACACATCCAGCGCACCTCGGTAGTAGGTTCGTCCCAAATATAGAAATAATGTTTTTCCTGCAATTTTTTGCATAAGTCAAACGGAACATAGGCAAATACGGCATTGGTCTCCACTGGTCGGCTTATTCGTATTTGAGGAACAGCCTTAAGTTCACTCTCCAGATATTTGGCAATACTGTTTGATTGATTTGCAAGTTTTATGTTTAACCCACCTGACAGGTACGCTATAAATTGTGCAGCAATGAATCTGTTTTTTGAATATAGCTGTCCTGCCTGCTTTCTGATATATAGAAAGTTATCAGCCAATTCTTTCCTGAAAAAAACTACTGCCTCTCCAATGAGCAATCCGTTTTTTGTACCGCCGAAAGATAGAGCGTCAACTCCAAGATCTGCAGTGAACTCTTTAATTGGCATATTCAATGATGCGGAAGCATTGGAAATTCGTGATCCGTCAACATGAAGAAGGCAGTTGTTCTCATGCATAAGATCGGCCAGTTCCTTTATCTCTTTTGGAGAATAAAGAGTTCCAAGCTCTGTAGGTTGAGATATTGAAAGAACCTTAATTTGTGCATGATGTTGAGAACCAAAGCCTTTAAGTTCCTTTTTTACATTTTCGGGAGTTACTTTGCCATCTTTTGATGGAATAGGTATTAATTTGCATCCGGTCATCTTCTCCGGAGCAGCACACTCGTCACAGTTAATATGCGCCATATCTGGACAAAGAATGGCATTATAGCTGTTAGTCATAGCTTTAAGAGCTAGTATATTTGCGCCGGTTCCATTAAAAACAAAAAAAGCTTCGGCATTATCCCCGAGTTGTTCCTTAAAAATAAGAGAAGCTGCTTTAGTTAGTTCATCTTCGCCATAAGCGACTTGAAAATCTTTGTTTGCATTAATTATAGCCTCCAGTATTTCCGGTGCAACTCCGGAGTGATTGTCACTTCCAAAACTATGTAACATAAATTATGAATAATAAATTGTGTGGTGTAAATATAATAAAAAAACCCTTTGGCTTGATTCCAAAGGGTTTTTGTTTATTTCAAACAGGGAAATACTACAATATTGCTTTGTATGCATCAGCATCTAAAAGAGCATCAACTTCTGACAAATCAGTCATTTTGATTTTTACCATCCAACCATCACCATAAGGATCCTTGTTAACAGATTCAGGTGAATTCTCCAGATTGGAGTTAACCTCTATTATTGTGCCGGATACAGGCATTAAGGCATCAGCTACGGTTTTTACTGCTTCAATTGCACCAAAAACCTCTGTTTTTTCAAGGGTTTCACCTTCAGTTTGGATATCAACAAACACGATATCACCTAATTGGCCTTGTGCAAAGTCTGTGATACCAACTGTTGCGATATCACCGTCTACCTTTACCCACTCGTGGTCATTACTGTACTTAAGATTTGCAGGAATATTCATATATAAATGATTAAATTTTTCGCAAATGTACTAAAATTATTTAATATTATAATCGTTTTAACGCAAGCTTGATAAGTTCCTCCAGTTTATATCCGGGGCTTTCTTTCATTAGTGATTCAATCACTTTATCGACATTTGGTTTGGAAAATCCTAAAAGGACAAGAGCAGTTGTAGCCTCTTCGCGTTGCGCAGAACCGGCTGATAGAACGAACGATGATGAAGCTCCTGAGTTTCCGCCTTTGACAATTTTGTCTTTAAGTTCAATAAGCATCCGCTGAGCCGTTTTGAGGCCTATTCCCTTAATACTTTTGAGTTTGTTTATATCGCCGCTAATAATTGCGTTTCTGATTTCATCTGAAGACATTGACGAGAGCATCATTCTGGCAGTGTTTGGTCCGATTCCGGAAACCTCTATAAGGAGGCAAAAAATATAACGCTCCTCCTTGTCGGAAAACCCGAACAAAAGCTCAATGTCTTCTCTGAGATGGTGGTATATAAATAATTTAGCTTCACTACCCATCTGCAATTTTGAATATGTCTGAAGAGAAATCAGTACTTTATATCCGATATTACTGGTTTCCAAAACAACTTCTGTTGGACCGAGTTCTGTGATTGTGCCTTTGATATAATCGTACATAAGAGATTAAATAAACAATTAGGGCAAATTTATGTTTTTTAAAATAGAAACAGAAACTTTGTTTTGCTAATTTTGCAAAACGTTGCATCTGAATAAATACAAATAATTAATGGAACTGATAAAAGACGTTGATAGCATTCGTAAATTATTTCCTGCTCTTGACCAGAAAGTAAATAACAAGAGTCTTGTTTACTTCGACAATGGAGCCACAGCACAGAAGCCTTTGTCTGTTATTGAGCTGACAAATAAGATGAATTCCGGTACCAATGGTAATATTCACCGGGCTGTTCATGAACTGAGTGCAAGGACTACAGAGTTATACGAAGGAGCCAGAGAGGATATCAGAAGGTTCATAAATGCAAAAGAGAGGGAAGAGGTTATTTTTACATCAGGGACAACAGCTTCCATTAATCTGGTTGCCAATAGTTTCTGTCAGAATTTTCTAAAAAAGGGAGATGCTGTTATTGTTACAGAGGCAGAACACCACTCAAATATTGTTCCTTGGCAGATGGTCTGTGAACGGACAGGAGCTGAATTAAGGGTACTGCCTGTTGACAGTAACGGAGAGTGGCAGATGGAGAAACTAACAGGTATTCTGGATAATAGGGTAAAAATTATATCCGTGGCACACGTATCCAATGTACTTGGTATAGTTAATCCGGTTAAGGAACTTATATATGTCGCACATAAAAAAGGAGTGCCGGTAATGATAGATGGTGCACAGGGAGTAGTTCATTGTAAGGTTGATGTACAAGATCTTGATTGTGACTTCTATGCATTTTCGGGACACAAGCTGTATGGTCCTACCGGAATAGGTGTTCTTTATGGCAAAAGGGAGTTTTTAGACAAGATGCCCCCTTGGCTTGGTGGGGGGGATATGGTAGGAACGGTAGCATTCAATAAAACTACCTATGCCGACCTTCCTCTTAAGTTTGAGGCAGGAACTCCAAACTTTATAGGGGCCGCTGGACTGGGAGAGGCTGTGAGATTTGTCCGGTCTATAGATGTAGATTTTATGAAAAAACATGAGGAAGAACTAGTCAATTGTCTCATAAACAGTCTGTCAACTATTAATGGAGTTAAGGTTTTTGGAGCATCACCCAATAAGATTTCCCTGTTTTCCTTTACTGTTGAGGGGGTTCATCCTACTGACCTTGCAATGTTGATGGACAAAATGGGAGTTGCCTTGCGATCTGGCCTGATGTGTTCAGAACCACTGATGACAAGATTCGGAGTTACAGGAATGCTAAGGGCTTCACTTGCTATGTACAACACAGTGAGCGAGTCGGAGTATTTTATTGACTCATTGAAAAGGGCATTGAAGATGCTTTCATAATTAGTGAAGTTATAGTTAATATAAACATAGGCATTAGAAAGAAAATAAGAATAATAAATGATAACAATTAAACAAGCGGAGCAGGAAATTATAGATGAGTTCTCAATCTTTACGGATTGGCTTGACAAGTATGAATATTTAATTGAACTGGGTAAGTCGCTGCCTATAATAAATGATAACGGCAGACAGGAGAGCAACTTGATAAAAGGTTGTCAGTCAAGAGTATGGTTGGCAGCTGACTATAGGGAGGGAAGGATATATTTTACTGCAGACAGCGATGCAATTATAACTAAGGGAATCATTTCGTTGTTAGTAAGGGTTTTTTCGGGAAGGACTCCTAAGGAGATTATTGATGCAGACCTTAGTTTTATTAAGGAGATTGGACTTCAGGATAATCTCTCTCCATCGAGATCTAACGGATTATTATCAATGATAAGACAAATAAAATTTTATGCTGTTGCTTTTGCTGCTAACAAATAAAAATTCAAAAACATGAATGAAAATAGTGTAGAAAAGAATATAGTGATGGCTCTCAGGCAAGTACATGACCCTGAAATTCCGGTGAATGTTTATGACCTTGGGCTTATTTACGAAATAAAAGTAGATGACAATCACAAGGCATTCATCAAGATGACTCTTACCGCTCCAAACTGTCCAATGGCAGATCAGTTGCTGGAGGATGTATACGATGCTGTTTCTGATGTACCTACAATAGAGGATGTTGCAATAGAGTTAACCTTTGACCCTCCGTGGGACAGGAACAGAATGAGCGAAGAGGCTCTGCTTGAACTGGGTTTCCTATAAAGAATCATAAGCAATAAATACAAGATATGCCCCAAGCGTACCTGCTCCTGGGCAGTAACCAGGGAGATAAAGTAAAAATTCTGCAACTGGCAACAGACAGATTAAGACTGCTTTCCAAGAAACGGCCCGTTAAGTCATCGTTATATGAAAGCGAGCCCTGGGGATTCGAGGCAGAGGAGTGGTTCCTGAATATGGCAGTAAAACTCGAAACAGATTTAGATCCGCATAATTTGCTGAAAACGTTGTTGGAAATTGAGAATGAACTTGGCAGAGTGAGAAATGAGGAAGGCGGATTGGCTATGAAGGAAAAGAGGCACTACACTTCAAGAACAATAGATATTGATATTTTACTTTTTGACAACGAAGTTATTAATGAAGAGGATCTTATTGTACCACATCCGAGGATGCATTTCCGAAGATTTGTTCTGATGCCTCTTTGCGAGATAGCCCCAAATCTTATTCATCCGGTTTTAAATAAAAGCATTGAAAAATTGCTTGACGAGTGTGATGACAGGGCAAGAGTAAGAATAATTCCTGCCTGATATGAGGGACAAAGTTTTTACAGATGCAACAAAAGGCGCGATTCCGTCATTCGACCTTTTGCACTATGAGGAGCCAGCTCTCTTCGCATTCAAGACAATGGAAGGAATCTTTGACGAATTCATGGGGGAGACCGATGTGCCCCACAAACATAACTTTTATACAATAATCTGGGCCAGGAATGCCTGTGGCAAACATTTTATTGATTTCAGAGAGTATGATATAAGGCCGAATATTGTCTTTTTTGTTGCTCCGGGCCAGGTTCATCAGGTTATTACCCCTCACAGACCAACAGGAGTGGTTATAATGTTTACAAGGGAGTTCCTTTGCAAGTATAATATTGAAGAGGAGTTTATTACAAATCTAGGAATATTTGCAGGTTATCCCGGCGAGCCACCTCTGGAGATTAGCGAAGAGAGTTCACTAAGACTTGGAACGTACGCCGATGAGATAAGAAGGCATTTTGAGAATGAAAGCAGGTTCAGAAACGACTCATTGGCTTCATTGCTTAAGCTTTTTCTCATAGAGTGCAATAAAAACCTTATTGAAAGGGAAGAGACAACAAATACTCAGCTTATTGAAACAGGAAGCCAACTTGTCAGAAATTTCAAAAGAGAGTTGGAAAAGAATTTTTACAAGTGGCACATGGTTAGTGAATATGCTAATGAGCTAAATGTCACATCGGATTATTTGAACAATGTACTGAAAAATGCCATAGGGCAGAACGCAAAAGAGTATATACAAAACCGTCTGGTACTGGAAGCAAAACGACTTGGAGTTCACACAGATTTGTCATCCAAAGAGATAGCATATACTCTTGGCTTTGACGATCCCGCTCATTTCAGTAAGTTCTATAAAAATGTTTCTGGTTCTAATTTCAGTGACTTTCGGGAAAATCTGGAAAAGTA
This sequence comes from uncultured Muribaculaceae bacterium, assembly GCA_964599025.1. Classification (GTDB taxonomy): domain Bacteria; phylum Bacteroidota; class Bacteroidia; order Bacteroidales; family UBA932; genus Bact-08. The sequence continues at coordinate 73,194 of CAZREC010000001.1, forward strand.
CAACACATAGAGGTAAAACTACATTGACTCCGGCTTCTCGTCACCATATCTTTGTGCCATAATAAAAGACAAAGAGTATGGAAACAAGAAATAAAAAATACAACATTATTAAATCAGAATCAAGGGGACATGCAGATCATGGCTGGCTTGATACCTACCACTCATTTTCTTTTGCTAATTATCACGATCCTCAGCGGATTCATTTTGGTGCACTTAGGGTGCTTAACGATGACAGAATAGCAGCAGGGGAGGGTTTTGGCAAGCATCCCCATGATAATATGGAAATTGTGACCATTCCTATAAAGGGCGACCTGAGGCATGGCGACAGTATGGGAAACACAACGGTCATAAAGGAGGGTGATATTCAGGTAATGAGTGCAGGAACTGGAATATTTCACAGCGAGGTCAACAATAATTCTGACAAAGAAGTAGAGCTTCTGCAAATCTGGATTATTCCAAACAAACAGAGCGTTGAACCTAGATATGGACAGATTTCACTTGATTCAGATAAGATGAAAAACAGGTTTCAACAGATACTGTCACCAAACAGCGATGATGATGGTGTCTGGATTTATCAGAATGCCTGGTTTCATATGGGATACCTGGACAAGGACTTCAATGAGAAGTACAGAGCGAAGGACTCAAATAACGGGCTTTATATTTTTCTTATAGAGGGCGTTATAACCGTTGACGGATATAAAATAAACAAAAGAGATGCAATAACTGTTAAAGACAGTATTGATATAGAAGTAGTGGCCGAAAAACCTTCAAAAGTGCTGATTATAGAAGTCCCTTTAAAGAATTACACAAAATAAATACTAAAAAATTATAAACGATATTATGAGCATAATAAATAACCTTAAATGGAGATACGCAACTAAAAAATTTGATTCATCGAAAAAGATACAGGCTGATAAACTGGAAATACTTAAGGAGGCAGTAAACCTAGCTCCAACATCTTACGGATTGCAGCCATTCAAAGTTCTGATAATTGAAAACCAGAAGATTCGTGAACAACTAAAGGAAGCGGCATGGGGGCAGTCACAGCTTACAGATGCTTCGCACATATTTCTTTTCTGTAATTTCACAGAGATGGGACCGGAGAAAATAGACAACTATCTTAAGCTACGATCCGAAATAAATAACACAGATGTTGCAGAGACTAAACCATACGGTGATATGATGAAGGGGCAGATGGCGGTTCTGTCATCGGATCAGATAACTGCATGGACCGCAAAGCAGGCATATATAGCTTTGGGAACGCTAATTGCAGCAGCGTCAGAACTTCAGATAGATTCTTGCCCGATGGAGGGCTTTGACAAAGGTAAGTTCGATGAAATCCTGGGACTTAAGAATAAAGGAATAACCTCTGCAATGATAGCAGCGGTAGGGTACCGCTCAGAATATGACGATACTCAGCACTTTAAGAAGACCAGGAAACCGATTGACGAAATATTTGAAATAATAAAATAGTTTCTAAGAGTTACTTTCTCTTTTGAAATTCAGCAATACCCGACTCCAGAAATTTCAGAAACTCATCTGCAGAACACTCTCCGACAGGTTTTATCAATACCTCCTGATTTTTATCGATCAGAACATAAAAAGGTTGAGATGCAACTCCGAAACGAGATACCTGATAGTCTCTGAGCTTTCTGCCGAGGGTATTTTTTATTTTTCCGTCGATAGCAGATGTTATCTGCTCATCCTTTGGTAGTTCGGTTCTGTTGTCGACATAAAGGCTTGCAAGTACAATTTTGTTTCGCAGAATATCAAGAACCCTTGGGTCGCTCCATACTGTAGCCTCCATTAACTTGCAGACACTGCAGGTAACAGCTTTGAAGGAGAGAAGAACCGGTTTGTTTACCTGCTTTGCACATTCAACTGCTTGTTCTATTTCAAAATATGCAGGAAGTCCGTAAGGAGCCTTATGGTTTGGATCGGCATATTTTGCCGGGCCGCAAAGACCTTCGGGAACTATCTCTCCGGACAATTCCGGGGCAACTGCTGTGGTTGAACCGGAGCCGATTACAAACGAATTATCATCTGCCGGTGGAATTATAGCAGAAAGAGAGGCGAGAGGAGCCCCAAAAAGCCCGGGAACAAGATAAACGGCAAATGAGAATGAGGCAATTGCAAAAAGTAATCTTACAGTACTGACATGTCCGGAATCGGAGTCATGAGAAGTTTTGAACTTGCCCATGAAATAAAATCCCAGAAGGGCAGCCAACACTATCCAGATTGAGATGAACACAGGACGTGTGAGGATTCCAAGGCCGAACCATGTATCTACAGAAGCAAGGTACTTTAAGCTGAATCCAAGCAATATAAAGGCAAAAACAACTTTTACAACATTAAGCCATCCTCCGGATTTTGGCATTTTCTTCATTAGTGAAGGGAAGAATGAGAAAAGTACAAATGGGAGTGAAAATGCAAGTCCGAAGAATAGCATTCCCAAAACAGGCTTTAAAGCCAGTCCTCCCGTAACAGCAGCAGCAAGAATTGAACCTACAAACGGGCCTGTACAGGAGAAAGAGACAATAACCATAGCAAATGCAACAAAAAACGATGCTATATATCCTCCTTTGTCAGCCTGAGCATCTGCTTTGTTTGCCAGTCCGGAAGGGAGCGTGATTTCAAAGGCCCCGAAGAAAGAGATTGCAAAAACCATGAAAAGGAGCGCAAACAAGAGGTTCGGGATCCAATGGGTGCCAAGGGTGTCAGTGGCATCGGTGCTTTGAAATATGGCCACAAAAACGCCAACCAGGGTATAGATAAGCGTTACGGAGAGACCGAAAATCAAACCCTTGATAATTCCGGCCCTTTTGTTGCCGGAGCCACTCAAAAAGAAACTTACGGTCATGGGAATCATAGGGAAGACACACGGGGTGAAAACTCCTCCAAGTCCGGCAGCAAAAGCTATTAGAAGGAACATAAGCATACCCCTGGATCCTTCGCTTTTGCCAGCATTTGCAGCTGGGTTTGCAGCATCTTTAACAACAGTGCCCTTTACGTCAAACACAACATCGACCTCCTCCATAAGGCACTCTTTTCCGTTACAGGTCTGAAAGGAGAGAAGCCCTTCGACTTTTACCGGACCCTCTGTGGTTTTGCGGATTGTCTGTACAAATGTTGCACTCTTCTCAAATACACTAACCTCAATCTTGAACGCTTTGTCCATTTTTTTTGTGCCAACACCAACGTCCTTAAGTTTTCCTACGGCCTCGTACCCGGAAATGTTCTTTAGTTCGAAGGTTGTCGGAAGAGGTCCGTTTTTTATTGCCTCTGTTGTATATATGTACCAGGGTGCTTCAATTTCGGCATTGAATATCAGATCAATTGTTCCGTCGCCATTATCTTTCTGGCTGTATGTCCAGTTTGCTGAGGTCTGAGCATGAAGACCGATAAAGGCAAACACAAAAAAGAGGGAGAAAATTAGTTTTCGCATCGATGTTGTTTTTTATTGATAATCGAGCACTAATTTACCCTCTTTTTTGAAATAATTTGCGCTTGCTCTATTTAAATATTTTACTCAGGGCTTCATGCAATCCTTCGCCTCTCAGATTTTTTGCAACGATTTTTCCCTCCGGACTGATCAGAAAGTTGGCAGGGATAGCATGTACGCCATACTGTTCTGCTACCTGGTTCTTGAAGTATTTCAAATCAGATACGTGTATCCAGGGCAGATGATCCTTTTTTATGGCTTTTTTCCATTGTTCGGCATCCTTGTCTAATGATACAGCAAGGATTATCAATCCTGAGTCCTTGTATTTCTCATACGCCTTAAGCAAATTAGGCCCTTCTGCCCTGCAAGGGCCACACCAGCTCGCCCAAAATTCCAATAAGACATACTTTCCTTTAAATGAAGATAAGCAAACAGGATTGCCAAGAGTGTCATTTTGTGTAAAATCAAGTACCTCTCTTCCAATTTGTACCTTTTCCAGAGTCGCAAGGCGATTTGCAACCTGTTTACCCTCATATGACTGCTTTATCTTGGGAGAAAGTGACTCATACAAAATCTTGCATTCGTTCAGATTATTTTCGCTTGTATTGTAAAATAACTGATTGGCACTAAGATAACTGTTGGGATGTTCCTTAATGAACCGGCTTATTATAATCTTTTCATTACGATACAGTGAGTCATAAAGCAATTTAGTTTGCTCAGAATCTTTAGTGTCCTTGTTGTTTTGAATGGCAAAAAGAGCTTCTCTGTTATTTTGAATTGTTTGCTGAAGGATTTCATATTCATCCTGACTATTTGAACCACTAACCTTTATGTCTGCGGGGGGACCATAAGTACCTTTCAAAGTTATGTTTGAATTGTCAAGAAGGAACAATCGCTGAACAGTGTAGTTAGCATTATATAGCATAGATACACATGGTTCTTGTATAACACCCTTGAAAACGAAAGAACCGTTTTTTACCCTTACGGTATCTGTTTTTTGCTTCCCTTCTATCATGTATGCCAGGTAAAGATCAGATTCAGTCAGACCGGTAATAGTTCCGTTGACAACAAAACCCTTTTTTGTTTCTCCCGTTAACTGAAGGCCGAAAAAAGAGATGATAAGTGTTAATAATATTATGTTTTTATTCATGGTTGTTGCTAGTGAAATAAGTAATAAAATAGGTTAAAAAAGAGGTTGCTGGAAAGCAACCTCCTTTGCATTGTCAGCTGACCCTTATATATGCGTCAACAACAGCCCCCGGGATTCCATTAATTGTTTTTGCGGGGATGATTACACCATCGACACCCAGACTGATATTGACAAAATATATTTTTCCGCTCTGGACTCCTACCAGAAGCGTATTTGAATCTGCAAATTTCATCATTGTAATCTGGTCGCCATTGAAGTTAGCCGTTAAAGGAACAATGTCTTGAGTTATACGATTATACCTATATATTTTATCACCGGAAGAGATATAAAACTCATTTGTTACAGATGAAAGCCACTTTGAATCACTCTTAACGAATTGAGAACCGGCAAAAGCTCTTTTCAAAACAGGCGTAATAATATCTTTTGCCTCTTGGGTTCTGGTAAACTGGAACTCATAAACATTACCGTTAGCGTCCTTACAGAAGGCAAAATTTGTAATGCCTATAAGACTCATAAAAAGAACCTTGGACATACCTACGTTTTTAGGATCAAATGGTAATGCTCCTCCTCCTGCAGGGGTAGGAACAACATAATCGTCACCAATCCATTTCCCATCCGTTGCAAACTTGATAAACTTCTTATTGAACTCATCATAACCGTACATGTACTGATAATCTACATAAATGAAAGAATTTCCGAGTTTATAAGTGCCATCTCCTTTGATAAGGTAACCATCGCCCCACATTCCATAAGGATCGGAGAGAGGATATCCTATTGTGTAAGTTGCAGCAAGTTTATCATTCATAACTCCCATTAAGGCAGAGCCGTTTGCAAGTTGAATATGATAGCCCATCTTAACAGGCCCTGTTTCCGGCACAAGAAAATTTCCCTTTACGGTTCTTAGTATGCTAAGTGTATTTGGTTCCAGCTTGACACCAGGGTCGTCACCCTCACCACATAATATCCAGTAAAACTGCATTCCCCACCAAAAATTTGCTGAAATAAGTTGTTGTGGTTTGTTTGGTAGGTTTTTGCCATGCATTGCCTTATATATTCTTGGCATTATTGTGTTGTCGGGTTTGACAAAAGACAACTGGGCAACACCTGCCTCATCACTTAGTACCATAACACCTTTACTAAACACAGTAGAGGTTTTAATTGTAAATGGATATATATATTTACCTCCGTTTACATTATTGGTTATAATTAATTTGGCGGTCCAGGTGCCAACTTCCGATAAAGGCGAGAATTTTAAGGTCTCCCCGGAATATTCGATCCATCCTGTAGAGAGAAGTATCTTCCATTGATAACTGAAATCTGCTTTCCCCTGAATGGTAACGGTTGGTTTAATAGTAAGTTCTTCTCCGAGCAATACAGAATATTCATCATTCAGCCCGGTAACCACAGGTCTGGGCACATCTGCATAATCGTAGTTACCCTTATCTACAATTGTGCAGGATGAAACAAACAGTAAAATGCTTGCAATAAAAATAAAATATATGTTTTTCATATCGTTATGTCTTTTATGAAATATTATTACTTTGCAATAACCTTGTCATTCTCATCAAATATGCCATATATAGTTGATCCTGCGGACACAACGCCATATTTGAATTTCATGGACGGGTCACTTGACTGATAAAAATCGTAGTTATTGTCATTTGTATGTTTAACCAATACCCATCCCGGATGATTGTTTATCCATAATGTTAAAGATTCTACACCGGAAGTTAAGGCAGAGAAAAACGGACTCCAGACATTTAACATTGAATACACAGAAATATTGAATTCAGAATTACCGGATGATGTTGCTGCAAATGAGGTACGTCGTGTAACCTTTGTCACAAGACTGTATGCAGTAACCGAGAACTTGGGGAAGTTACTTTGCGATTTGTACCAATAATCCCACCAGATTGGTTTGCTTATGGTGTTGGAGAAGGTAACAACAGTGAACTGCATTTTAGGGTTAGATATAAAATCTTCATTTGGTTCTATTTGAATACCAATGGTAACCGGATTAATATTCAGCCTGCTGTCACCCTTTTTTATAATGACAGGGAGTTGAATGGAGCCGGAGTCTGCAGGCATGATATATTCAGCCTTAAGAGCCTCATAATGGATCCCGGTTAAAGCAGTCGTTTTATTGGGAACTACTGATATTTTTATTTTACGGTCGAAAGGCTTCCTGTTTCCCTGAATCCTGACAGGAACGTTAATGGTGTCCAGTGTCTGCACTTCCGGGTGTTCAAGAAAAGAGTATACAATGTATTTAAGAGTATCTGAAGTTACTCCAAAAACAACACTGGTAGCACCTATATATTTCATCTCCTCTGCTTTTTGACATGCGCCCAGAAAGAGAAGTAATGTTATAATTAATAAAAAACTTTTTTTCATGATGAATGTGGTTATTTGGTTACTATGTTGCCGTATTGAACTTCGGCATCGGGTATTGGCAGTACAAAGACATTGTCACTTGCCGGTGTACTTGAACCATTTATGGCACTTATTGGTTTATTCAACCTTTTAAACAAATAAAAGAGTTGTCCCTCTGCAAAGAACTCTTTTCGATACTCTTTGATTAGTTCAGACATAAACAGGTTTTGATCGCCGGATAAAGCAGCCGGAATTCCACGCTGAAACCTTACTGTATTAAAATATGTCCAGGCCTGAGTGGGATTTGTTGCAATATTACACTCTGCGGCTATATAGTACATTTCACTAATACGTATTGCGGGTAATCTGAGGTCATACATGTTTGATTCTGCATCGGAATGATACTTAATTACAGACATCATTGTTCCTCCTGAAATAGGATTGTACATGTTTGCATATCTAAGGTCAGTTCCTCCTGGTCCACCAGACCCGGTTTCAAATGCATCATTGAAATATATGAGATTGGTAAACATTCCCTGTTCGCCATTTTCAAATTTAGCTACCATATTTGACTCAAGACCAGGAGCGTACAAAGAAAAAATGAGTTCGGTATAGAATATTTTGTCTTTATATAATGGATCGCTGGTTGTTATCCTCTCTTTTGTGGCCCAAGGGAACTTGTTAGCAACTATTATTTCCAAAGCATTGGCCAGGGCGTTCACTTTATCCTGTTTGTAAAGATATACTCTTGCAAGTTCTGCACAGACAGCATAATAGTTCATACGATCCCTTCTGGTATTGGAGAAAATGTCATTTTCTGTACTTTCATTAGTTTTCTCGGTATTGGCTAAATCTGTTTTGGTGTATGGATATCCTACAACATAGGCTGCAGAAAGTATGGGGTCTTTGTCCTTAAGTAATGTCTTGGCAGTGTTAAGGTCGGTCAGAATTTTTGTTATTACCTCGGTAACCGAAGATTGAGGTGCTCCTTTCAGAGAAAATTCAGTTATATACGGAATTGCTTTTGCATCCGGTTTACTTGCATAAGATGGAGCAAACAGCCGTAAAAGATCAAAATACAGGTACCCTCTCAAAGCGAAAGCCTCTCCTTTTATTATTGAATAATTATTCTTTGTAAAGATGTTCTTTTTGGCGTCTATCTTTTCAATAATTATATTGCAAAGGGCTATTGACTTGTACAAAGAACTCCATATAGTGTAGCATTTATTCAATACGGCCTTATCTGTATAGTTGTAAGTGAAGAAAGGCTTATATTCGTTATTTGATAATCCGCCATATAAATTTTGAGAGTAAATCCCGGCCAGATAATCTGGAAACCCGCAAATAAGTTCTCCGTATGTTCCAGATGTATTGAGATTTGCATAAATTCCATTTAATGCCTCCTGAAACCCGGTCTCAGTCTGAAGCAATGTTTCAAGATCAATTTCAGATTCCGGCTTTACATCCAGCCATTTGTCGCAGGAAGTAAAAATGAAAAGGCCGATACAAAATATAAATATGTATTTTTTCATAAGGATTAACGATTAAAATTGGGTTGTAATTGAAAATGTAACCATTTTTGAGAAGGGATAGTCAATTCCTCGTTCTATGTTTACAGAGGACCACCTCCAGATATCTCCCATATTTATTCCAAACCTTACACTCTCCATAAGTATTTTTTGTGCAGAGGCTTTAGAAAGCTCATAGGTCAAATTAACAGAGGTCAGACCAAACTCATTATCTTTTTGAATAAAGCGAGAAGTAGCACGTGTGACGGCCGTACTGGTAATTGACTTATAAAATGTTGCGTCACCAGGTTTCTTCCACCTCTGTTCAAGCGCCCGTCTGTCTACATTATAACGAGGATCGGCATTCTCTACCCTGTCTACCAAAGTCTGGTTAAACAGATATCCACCATACCTGTAGTGAAGGTTTGCTGTTAAAATAAAACGTTTGTATGATACTGTAGCTCCTATATAACCCTCTACTTTAGGTGCTCTCTCTGCACAAGGAACCATATCTGCAGCATCATAAGTATAAGTAAGTGTTCCATCCCTCTTTACATACACCTCCATACCGGTCTGGGTGTCAATGCCAAGAGACTTAACGGCGTAGATTTGTGACAAAGATTGACCCTCTACATATTGCGAAATTGGTCTTGTAAAGTTATTGGGATCATTAGAGACAAGATACTGATTGTATGCCTTAAGAGCTTCAGAGATATTTAATATTTTATTCTGATTATGAGCAAGGTTACCGGTTAGGTTTATTCTCCAGTCCTTACTGCTTCTCATTAAATCTACCTTCACATTCAGTTCTATCCCTTTATTCTCGAGTTCACCAAGGTTAGATTTATAACTCGAAAAACCTAAAGATGGAGCAACGTTAATGTCTGCAAGCAAATCTTTTGTCCGTTTATAATAATACCTGCCGGAAAACCATATACGGTCTTCTAAAAAGCCAACTTCAACGCCAATATCGGAACTCTGGGTACGTTGCCATTTCAACAATTCGTTGCCATAGCCTATATATCCGGCACCAACACCTGTTGAGTACCAGTTGTTGGTATAGTATTCATAAATTGTATTTGCCATAAATGGATTGAACGACACCTCTCCAAGGAAGCCGGTGGTTGCCCTGAGTTTCAACTGACTTATAGCAGTATTCTCAAGAAATTTTTCTTTGTGAATGTTCCATCCTATACCGGTTGACCAAAAAGGAGCATATCTGTTTTGTGAGCCAAATTTTGATGAACCATCGAGCCTGAAAGAAAAGTCGAACAGATACTTGTTTGAATAAGAATAGTTTATATTTGCAAAAGCGCCGAATAGCCTGCTTTTAACAACCTGGCTCACAGGAGAGTCACCAACCTGATAAGCATTTGCAAACCCAAACTCAGAGAATTTATCATTTGTAAAACCTATTGCCCTGATTCCTCTGTTATCGGAGTTGTTGGTAGTAATATTTGAACCAAGAGCAAAATTCACAAAATGTTTACGAATGCCTTTACTGTATGTTAGTACTGCTTGTCCGTCCAGGTTGTTGGAAACGCCGGTACTGTAAAGGTAACTGCCTCTTTTTATGTAGTCTGCAGGCAGATAGGAGTAGTATGCGTTATCAAATGGAGATGTGAAAACATCTGACGTTGATTTGTTAGAAGAGAAACTGACCAGTGAACGAAAACGCAGGCCCGGTAAAATGTTCCATTCAAAAGAAAACTGGTCGGTGATATTTGAATACCCCGATTTGTCGAAACTGCTTAATGTTGCATTATACAAAGGATTAAGCACAGTTGAGGTCAAAACGGCACCATTTGACTGTTGAAGTTTCCATATCTCCATCTCTCTTATGTAGTTTCCTGCCTCGTCAACTATTGGATAATAGGGATTTGCCTTTACATAAGTGGAGAAACTGCCATAAGGGGAGTTCTTGGATCTTACATCTTCAATTGACAGGTAATTCTTAAAAAGGAGCTTTTCATTAAGATTATATGATAAGTTCATACCCAAACCCAGGCGATCTCTTCCAGATCCTTTCATAACTCCCTGAGATGTCTGATATCTCAGATCGACACCATAACGAATGGTTTTAGAGCCACCTTCTATATAAACGGAATGTTTTTGTCCAAAAGAATTTCTTACGGGTTTAGCAAGCCAATCTGTATTGACCCCTGCGGCAAGGTACTCTCTCTTCTTTGTGTAATTTTTAATTTGCTCATCCTCAGAAATGTTAACCGTAGACTGATATAATCCGGCCAATATCTCATAATCCATTTTTTCACTGGCATTCAATAAATTATATGCCGATAAATCGGGAGAGGATACTGTAGATTCAAAATTATAGGAGAACATCAGCTTCCCCTCTTTAGGATCTTTTGTCTTGATAACAAGGACACCATTTGAGGCCCTGGAGCCATAAATTGCTGTAGCAGCGGCGTCTTTTAGTAAAGTAATTGATTCAACACGGTTGATATCCAGGTCATATACTTTTTCCAAAGAGACCTGATACCCATCCAAAATAAATGTTGGTAAATTAGGATTACTTTGAGTTAAAGTGCGCTTATCCAAAGGATCTAGAGCAGAGGAGGTTCCCGCATCTAAGGCAGTAGTTCCTCTTACTTGAAATTCCGGAAGCTTGTTTGGATCCGATCCAAACGCATTATTTACTACCTGTTTGAAAGAGGGGTCAATAACCTGAATATTCTGCAACAGGTTTTGTGTTCCTATTCTTCTTAGTTCATCACCGGAAACAGTTAATGCACTACCGGTAAAACTCTCCTTTTTTTGTGTGTAATAACCGGTAACAAACACCTCCTGCAACGATGCCAGGTTTTCCTTCATTGTTAAATCAATTACAGACCGGCCATTTACCGGAACCTCCTGGGTTACATATCCAATATAGGTAACAATAAGAACGGCATCTTTTGACACGTTGTCAATGGTATACATGCCATTTAAATCTGTTGTTGCCCCAAGTCCTGTTAACCCCTTTACCTGTATGTTGGCATAGGGAACAGGAGAACCATCTTCGACAAAAGATACCTTTCCTTTGACTTTTAACGGACCCTGAGTGGATTGACCTGCGGTTTTTTGCAGAATAACAATCTGTTTATTGTTAAAAGTGTAAGTAAGGTCGCTTTTAGCAAAAACAGAATTAAGGATAGAAGTAATTGTCTGATCTTTTGCTTCTATTGAAATGTTGGGAAAAGATTCTATCTGAGAACCTTTGTAAAAGAACTTGTAAGTTGTGGTTTTTTCGATTTCTTTAAAAAACTTGACAATACTTACATCTTTTAAACTAATTGTAATTTTCTCTTGTTGACCAGCTCCAAAAACAGGAGAAGGAGACAGAAGAAAAAAAACTACCGGCAATAATACAATTTGCCGCAAAGCATGCCTTCCGCAGAAGCACTTTTTTCTAAAAAGTGAAAAAATTTTCATAGTTTTGTTTTAATTCTGGTTAATACTTATGTATTGATTGGTGCGGCGGGAGAGAGTAAAGTTTACCAGGCCTTAAGTTCTCCCGCTTTTTCTTTTATTTTGAGTCTTCGACTATTAATATTCCATTATCTATTCTGTATCTTACTTTAGCACTGAGGGCAATTGTTTTCATAGCTTCTTCAATATTCTCCCTGTCGAATTTTCCATAAAACTTTTCTGTCTTTGATACTGAAGAGTTGTTAATTATCTCCACTCCATACCATGAGCGAAGATTATCCAGCATAGAGTCAAATGTAAGTTCAGAAAGAACCAGAATACCGTCTTTCCATAAAGTCATGGTTCTTGAATCTACACTACTTACCGAAACCTCTCTGTCTAGCCTGTTTATTGAATATTTCTCGTCGGGGCTTATTATCTTACTCTGACCATCGGCAAATACTTTTACTGAACCCTCCACAAGAATAACGGAAGAATTTTCAGCATTTTTATTCGACTCTACATCAAAAGAGGTACCCAGTACTTCTACCCTCATGTCCGGAGTATTAACAATAAAAGGGATGTCCGATTTTGTAACATCAAAATAAGCTCTACCCATCAAGGTGACAGATCTGTTCTCTTTACCGAAACTTACGGGATATCTTATATATGAATTGGAGTTCAGATACACCTTTGTCCCGTCTGACAGAACAATGGCAAATCTCTCCCCGGAAGGAATTGATACTGAGTTGTATTTAAGGATTTCAGACTTTTGCGGGCGACCAATTTTCTGAGACATATAAGAAATTTCCCTGCTGTTTGCCGGGTCAAGACTCATTTCGTTCTGGCTATTATCCTGAACTGAGACAGAAGATTTTCTCAGAGGATTTATTATACGACCATCGGACAACTCAACCTTTATGGAGTCGGAGTTATATCTTAGTTCAGAAAAAGAGACATTAGTATTATCACTTGGAATAAATAGCGAATAAACTCCTAAAAACAAAACTATTGCAGCGGCAGAAGAGACCGCATATACAAACCTTCTTCTGATATTATGTTTTCTTTCTCTTGCTCTGGTATATTTTAAAAAGCTTAAGAGAGACTCTTTTATCTGGCTATCGTCAGCCGGATTATCCTGAGCAACGTGCCAGATCTTCTTATATTGCTCAAAATAGGTCTCATTGTCAAAATTCTTTACCCAGACAGATAATTTTTCAATTTCTTCCGGTGTGGCACTTCCATTGAGATTTTTTGAGATTAGTAAATCTATTTCTTCGTCTTCGGTAGTTTTTCCCAGCATTATATTTTTGCTTTTACTCTAAGACGCACGCAAATGGGCCGACCCCTAAAAACTGATAAATAAATATAATGTTAACTTTAGTTTTTCCCGTAGTTTTTTGAATGCAATGGTCATTTGACTCTCAACTGTCTTTACAGAGATGCCCAAATCTACTGCCACATCTGCATACGATTGCCCTTTAATTTTACATTTAATAAAAATTTCCCGGCACTTTTTGGGTAGTGTATCTATAGAATTAAGGATTATCTGTTTTGTTTCAGAGTCGGTAAATCTCATTTCTGCCTGAGGATCCTGGACGATCCTGGAAAAATAAAAATCCAGGAGCCCCTTTACCTCATATTTTGCAAGAAACTTCTTGTGTCTGAGAATTGTTACACAATTATTATAGACGGCCCTATAAAGATATGACTTAAAAGAGTCATTAATTTCCAGCCCTTTACGTATATCCCAGAAATGGCAAAATGTCAACTGCACACACTCCTTTGCATCTTCTGCGTCGTTCAGGATTCTGAAAGCGTAAGAAAAAAGGTTACTGTAATACTTGACAAATAAAAAAGAAAACGCATCCTCTCTCCCCGCTTTTATAGCGTTAAGTAATTCTTCACTATTTAGACAATCATCAAAAGGTTTGTTAATCTGCATGACGGGATGCAATTTTAAAGATAATTAACGACAATCGCAAACTCTGTCAAATTTTTAAACTAATTTTGCCATTTATTAAAAGAAAAGAGAATATGACACAGGAGGAGCTATTCAAGAGTTTGATTGCACATGCCAAAGAGTATGGCTTTATTTTTCAATCGAGCGAGATTTATGACGGGCTTAGTGCAGTATATGACTATGGTCAGCTTGGCGCAGAGATGAAGAACAATATTAAAAAATATTGGTGGGATTCAATGGTTCGTCTGAACGAAAATATTGTGGGAATTGATTCCGCAATCTTCATGCACCCTAAGATATGGGAGGCATCTGGCCACGTAAATGCATTCAATGACCCGCTTATAGACAATAAAGATTCAAAAAAGAGATACAGGGCAGATGTCCTGCTTGAGGACCACATTGCCAAAATTGAAGAGAAAATTGAGAAAGAGGTTGAAAAAGGACACAAGAAATTTGGCGAATCTTTTGACGAGGTACAATTCAGGGCAACAAACCCTAATGTTTTGAGGAACAGGGCAAAGGCCGACGAAGTTACCGCAAAGATGAACGAGGCCCTTAATGCAAACGACCTTGAGGCAGTAAAACAACTTATAATCGATTGCGAAATAGTTTGTCCGATTTCAGGCACCAGAAACTGGACCGATGTCCGTCAGTTTAACCTGATGTTCTCTACACAAATGGGAAGCGTGAGCGAGGATACCAACATAATATATCTCAGACCGGAAACCGCACAGGGCATTTTTGTGAATTTCCTGAATGTACAGAAGACCGGGAGAATGAAGGTTCCGTTTGGAATTGCCCAGATAGGGAAAGCCTTCAGAAATGAGATTGTGGCAAGACAGTTTATCTTCAGAATGAGAGAATTTGAACAGATGGAGATGCAGTTTTTCGTGCGTCCCGGAGAGGAGATGAAGTGGTACGAACACTGGAAAGAGGCACGTCTGCGCTGGCACAAAGCACTTGGACTAGGCGATGAGAAATACAGGTTCCATAATCATGAAAAGCTTGCCCATTATGCGAATGCTGCTGCCGATATTGAATTTGAGTTTCCATTTGGTTTCAAGGAACTTGAAGGTATACACTCCCGTACCGATTTTGACCTGAGTCAGCATCAGAAGTTCTCCGGTCGTAAGCTCCAGTATTTCGATCCTGAGACAAATGAGAGCTATGTGCCATATGTGATTGAGACTTCAATTGGTCTCGACAGGACCTTCCTGGCAGTCTATTCATCTGCATATTGTGTTGAAAAGCTCGATGACGGAGAGGAGAGGGTTGTACTAAAATTACCTGCAATTCTTGCTCCTGTTAAACTTGCGGTGCTTCCGCTTGTTAAAAAGGATGGACTTCCGGAGATGGCAAGGGAAATCATGAACGACCTCAAATATGAAATCAATTGCCAGTATGACGAAAAGGACAGCATTGGAAAGAGATATCGTCGTCAGGACGCAATCGGGACACCGTTCTGCATAACAATTGACCATCAGAGTCTGGAAGATAAGTGCGTAACCATAAGATACAGAGACTCAATGGAACAGGAGAGGGTTCCGGTTGAGAAGCTGAGATCTATAATTGAAGAGAAAATAAGCTTTAGAAAAGTATTGGAAAATATTTAAAATCAGAATCATGAATAACTTATCTGTAAATTACATGGGGCTCTCTTTGAGAAGTCCTCTCATTGCGGCCAGTTCCGGTCTGACTTCTCAGATTGATAAGGTTGTTGCTTTTGCCAATGCAGGCGTTGGAGCCATAGTTGTCAAATCCCTTTTTGAAGAGCAGATAATAAACGAAGCTGAGTTTATAAGCAGTCAGTCTGCAGATTATCCCGAGTCTGCAGATTATCTTTATCACTACCTGCGCTCAAGTTCAATCACCAAGTATCTTGGGTTGATAAAAGATATTAAAGCCGCTGTGCAGGTTCCTGTAATTGCAAGTATCAACTGCTACTCTCCGGGAGAGTGGACAGCATTTGCAAAAGAGATACAGGAGGCAGGAGCAGATGGTCTGGAACTGAATTTTTATTCACTTCCGCTGAATATACTAAAGAGTGCAAACGATGTTGAGAAACAGTATCTTGAGGTTGTTGGGAAGGTTAGTAAATCGTTGAAAATACCTGTTTCTGTTAAAATTGCCAGCACTTTCACCAATATCCCCGGTTTTGTAAACGGCCTTAAAGCCTACGGGGCAAAGAGTGTGGTTATGTTCAACAGGTTCTACAGCCCCGATATCGATATCAAAAAGGTGAGGATGATAGCAGCAAATGCATTCTCATACGAAGAGGAGTATCTTAACGAGCTGAGATGGATAGGAATAGTATCTGCTTTGGTTCCGGGTATCGACCTTTCGGCAAGTACAGGCATTCACAATGGTACCACTGTAATTAAACAGATTCTTGCCGGTGCAACAACCGTACAGATGTGTACATCGTTGTACCAAAAGGGGGCAGAGGCTATCACTCACGCAATTGACGATATTAATCTGTTTATGGATGCACAAGGGTTTGAAAACCTGTCGGACTTCCGTGGAAAACTGAACTATTCAAATATAGAAAACCCTCAGCGGTTCGAGAGGGTTCAATTTATGAAGAACTTCGGGGAGCTGTAGTTTCTGGTTGTTTTTGAAAGTTCTATTTCTTAAGCTTTACCAGCACTAATACCGGATTATCGGTCTCCTTCAAACCATCGGCTATCTTTTTGAACTTCGCGGATACCTTATGAGTCTGGGCATGTTCAATAAATTCTGATGCACTTAGAAAGGATACCATATACTCATCGTCGCTTATGTAATTTGGCCAAAACGCAGGACCTCCCTCAAGGTCATCAGCAAACCCCATTTAGTCATTTTTGTTTTATCACATTTAACAAGAATTAAAATCATGGCACATAAACATCCGAAGGCGCACTCCTAATTGTACCAAGTCCTTCCGGTTTGTCATTAAACCTTCCAAAATTCCATCTGATAAAGAATGAGAATATACGGCCAATAGTCTCTCTATTAGTTGTAATACGAAATTCGTCATTTCCTATGTTTGAATAAAGGAACCTTCTGCTGTTAAAGGGATCATTAATTGTTACTCCACAATAAAGTTTATTTTTAACTAATATCTGACTTAATTGAAGTGAGAGTATAGAATAGTATTTAACTGTTTTTGACTGAGCCGATTTTGCTTGAGGCCTTATGTCGAAATTTAATGTAAATGATGTAGTTTTTGTCAGAGTTCCATCAAGCGAAGCTCTGTTTGAAATGGAAAATAACGAGTTGTTTAATTTTTTTTCTGCGTCAAGGTAAACGTTTCGATTAATTGTGATATTTTCACTAATGGTTAATGACTTTATTTTATATCTAACACCTAGCTCTAATCCAAAATTGTGTCTGACACCTACATTTCCGTATGTTGTATAACTCTTTCCATCCTCGTAAAGTTCTGCCAATCTCTCAATTGCTCCTTTTGTGTACTTATACGAAAATTCACTGTTTAAATAGAGTCCGGCCATCTGTTTTCTTAGTTTTAAACTGATATTATGCAAAATTTCAGGTTTCAGGTTTGGATTACCCTGAAGAAGATTTTCGGGGTCACTTTTATCGATAAAGGGATTAAGTGTAGATAAACCCGGACGGGTAATAGAAATATCATATAAAAAATTGAATCTGTATTTCCTTCCGGAGAGATAGCTAAATGCTAACTGAGGTAAAATTTTCAATTTATTATAGTCAAGTTCTGAATCTATTCCATTATTATTAAACTCCCCTTTTATGTTTTCATTATTTAAGTTTAGGTTGATGGTGGCGGCATATTGTTTTTCTACATATTGTATGTTAACCGATGCATTTAAGATATTGCTTTTATAATCAAGTCCTGATAAATCTGAGATATTTGAGTAAAAACGGTTTGTATAAGAGGCAAAATACAATAATCTCACTTTGTTGTTGATCTTTTTTGAAGATGATCCGGAGATTGTATTCTCTTTAGAAGAGAGTGTTTCTTCAGTCAGATTATTGTTTAAATTTCTGATATTCTTTGTAAAAGTGTTATAAATACCATAATCGATTACCATTCCTAAACCTGAATAAGATATTTCGGCATTTAAACCTGGGTAGTTATTATATTTAAGTGAAGATCTATTGATAGTATAATTAATCTGCTGTTGGTTGCTATCGTATTTCCTGCTGAATATCTGATTATCTATCTCTTTATCCGATTTCTGTGCAGAAAGGGTTATATAAAATTTGTGTTTTTTGCTAATCTCGGCACCTAATCCAAAAATAAAATTATGGGCTAAATTGTCACTCCAAGAGTAGGATGTGTCTCTTTGAATGTAATTTTGTGTTTGTGACAGATTCTCCTTTTCCGTATATGTTCTCAATTTTGGTGCATTTTCGTATGAAAGGCCATAATTAAAAGAGTAATATACATTTCCTATCTTGGAAGCAAAATCAGAACTCCCTCGATATCTGTTTGACGTATTAGCATTTAGTTGAATTTGAGACGCAAATCCATTAGGAATTTCTCTTGCAAGTTTTATATTTACAATATATTTATCTGTTTTGTTCTCACTGGTATTAGGCATTATTATCTCAATTTTACTCATAACATCTCCTCTGATAAAATTCATTGGATACTGCCGGCTACCACTTATAAGATCATTCTTTCCCCCGTTAATCTGTATAGTCGATATATTCTCGTCCAGATACTTGAACTTCCCGTCTTCAATTCTCTGCTGCATGTGGGGAATTTTCTTCATTATTTCCGACATTTTCATCTTTCTTGCATCTGGGTCAAGACTTACATCATAAACAAGTTTATCTACTTCCTGGGTAATTAGTGATTTTTGTGCTACAATTTTTACTCCCTGTAAAACCTCGCCTGCTGATAATCCGATATTCCCAATTTTAGTAACTCCACCCTCAATAACATTAATATATAGCGAGTCTTCGGAATAACCCATTGCATAATATTTTAGAAGATATAATCCATGTTTTTTTACTAAAATGCTGTAACTTCCTTTCTCATTAGAAGATATTGCCGTAACGCTGTTTCTTTTTGAGTCGAAGACTCTCACAGTAACATATGGTATCCCTAAATCAGTCTCCTTTTCAATCACATTTCCCTGCAGGATAAATAGTCCCTTTTTCTCGCTCTCCTGAGAAAACATCTGAGTTGAAAATAAACAACTTAGAAGTGATGACAAAATTATCGGTTTTAGATAGATCATAAGAATGGAATATTAATTTTTTATAATAAACAATGGTGTTTCAAGATTATAATTTAGGGCTATATCTAATAAAAATTATTTGATTAAATTTCTTAATCTGTTAATAGAAAACTAAATACCGGTAGAAACTCAACTATTCGTATAGTATTTCAAAGACTCCCATTGGACAAGTTGCTTCTAACTCTTCAGCAATTGAAGAAGGCATAGATGTTACATTTGCTTTCTTACCTACCTTATTATCGTATCTTATCTCTAAGTAATCGGGAGCAACGCCTATACAATCTCCTGTTCCACAATTTACGCACAAAGATCTATATATTTTCAGAGTGTGTCCAAAATACAATCCATTATCACTATCAATAATAATTGATTCTTCTTCTTCTGTTGCTGATGCTGCAATTTGAGTATTATTTCCCGAATAAGCATATATGGCTAATCCGGAGAATATTAAAAACATTCCTATGAATGTAACTAATTTAATGTTGTAAATTTTTGTTTTCATTTCTTTTAAATTTAAAATTAATCAATAAAATATATTTTTAAAACTCTACCGGTATTTTCAATACTATGGATCCATAAATAACATTTAAATAGAGGGGAATATCATTGTTAATTAGAGTTCAAATCAATTGTTTATATTTACAAATTCATTAAAAATAAATTGTGGGATTAATCATTTCAGGGTTCCCTCCTTTCCCCATAACCTTCCATTTTTTCTGAGTTAAGATACTCCGGATCTTCCCGTCACTCATTTTCTCCTTCAAATAATAAATCCTGATAACTGGTTCATCTTCTATATTCAATGTAGTTTCCAAGCCCATTAGTCCTTCGCATAGAGAGAGGTAATTTGCCAAAACAGGGAGGCCCCTAGCAACCATCGGTTTTTCAATATCCGGATAGACAACATCATAGATTGATAAGGTTTTCTCATCAATGTTTCCCTTGAACATCTTTTTATACGGGCGAAAAAGCAGTTCTAACAACTCTCTTTTTGAAACAGTGTCAATTTTATCTTCTGCATTCACGAACCTGAAGTCGACCTTCTCCTTTTTCACCTTACCTCCATGCATAAGAATATCCATCTCCTTCATCTCCACAACCTTCCTAATATAATCCATATCAACCTGCTCTGTCATATCCATATAGATCCTTAGTGTAAGGGGTTTTGAGTATTCCGATTCCAACCCATAATACTTCCTTTTCCCTTGCCGGAATTGCATCCCCAGATAATTTACATCTATAGGATCGGTCATATTTTCAGTATGAATGGTAACTACCTTGACACTTTTAACCTCTTTAGACGGCTGTGATATCTTAAACTTTACGGATTTATAAATGCTCTTTTCAATATCGCTGACTGATATCTCTTGAGGGTTATATAGTATTTCCACCCTGTGGTGCTGGATGTATGCCTTTACCCCATATATCCCCGGGATGTTCTGCACCTTCTTTGCAAAATTCATTGAACTGGCATAGCACTTGACAGATCGCAACCCACGTATCTCTATTGATTCAGTTTTTGTAGTTTTATAATTGCCCCATTTAAGATTTACCATTGGAACTTCCCACTTACTGCCAATTACAATTCCAATGAAGAACAGGAGTACAACAATAATTGGCAGAATCCAATGAAGCCATTTGCTGCCATTTACGGACAGGGCAGAATACTTACATTCAGCAATACAATCGCAACACATTGTACAGTCTACGTGTTTGATAACGTCACTCTTATCAACGGGAATATTATATGGACATCTTTTAACACAATCATCACAATTTGCAATGCATTTCTTCTTGTCCCTTCTGATTTTCATCATTGGGAACACTTTTACCTGTTTAAAGAATATCTCACTTAAATAACCTATTATGCAAATAGAAGCAAGCAGCAAATACCATGGCAACTTAAGCCCGAGAAGTAATAAGAGATAGTAGATTAAGAACAATGCTATTGCTGATAGCAGGTATTTAAAAATATTATTGATGGCTCCTAACGGGCATATATATTTGCACCAGAACATCTTAATAAAGAAGCACCCGATTAACAGCAGATAAATGGCGGTCAAGGACATCCAGAGGCTTATCTCCCCCTTAAATCCTGTTGCGAGGGCATAGTATGGGTCAAACTGTTTGCAGAATAGTTCTGATGAAGAGATAGAAATATAGAAAACAACAAAAAGGAGTATATATTTGACCGATCTCAGGATTTTATCCAATACCGAATCTTCCCTGACGACAAGCTCTTTGAAATTTGAGAATTTCCTGAGTTTTGTCAGAAGTTCGTTAACATAACCTAATGGACACAGATAGGCGCAAAAAAGCTTGCCCAAAGAAAAGACCGCAAATACAAGTAGTATTCCCATGGCAATCTGAACAGTTGTCATGTCGCAAGCTAAACTGTCATTCACAAAAAATGATACCAATGCCTGTATCCCTCCAAAGGGACAATAGGCTTCCGGATTTGAGTTTTTTGAAAGGTCGAATAAATCTAGAGCGAAAAAACATATAATAACTAATATCGCGAATTGAATAAATATTCGAAAATTTACTGATTTAAAATTTCTCATAAATTACGTTATTAAATTAACAACAATTTGTTTTTCAAACGTATGAAAAATTTTTATTAAATTTTTCCATTTAATAGTTTGCTGCGCAAAGTTGCGCTTTTGCAGGGCGTAAAAACCACAAAATCAGTAATATAAAAAAAGTTGCTGCGCAAAGTTGCGCTAAGTGATTTTTTTTGATAGGATAATATTATTAAAAAAGCACAAAATTAATGAGTAAAGACTCTGTTCTTTGTGCAATAAAATACATAAGATTATAGATACATCTACTTCAACAACAGGCATCATCCTGCCATCATTATTACTGGAACCGAAGGCTATACCATATGCTAGTCTATTATAAGAAAAAAGCTGCTCCAGTTACTGAAACAGCTTTAATAATGTTATAAGGTGTTTTTAGAATGAGTATCCAAAAGCAAGACTCAAAACATTTGCGCTGGTGCCGGCAATGAATGTAGCATCAGGGGCCGATGTGAATGAGTATTTAGCATCAAGATAAAGTGAACCACCAATAGTTTTCAATCCAACAAAATGCGAGTATCTCAGGCCAACTTCGCCTTGTAACTTACCGGTAGTAAGATATTCAAATTCACGGTTAAGCAGTGTAGCTTGTTGTTCAGGAATAATATCTTCAGAAATGTTTCCTGTTGCAGTTGAAGAAATATGCTGTGTGAGTTTGTTTCCGCTTCCTTTGCTGTATGCTCCCAATAATGAGATGTCAATCATACCTTTGCTAAACAAAAAATTCTTTTTTGCCTTTAGGTAACCTGAGTTTATCTTCATGTCCTGAGTAAAGTAAAAAGGATTGATAAGAGAACTCTGCGACATCTGAGCTAAATGGTGAAAACCTGCTTTAATGTCGAAGGAAGGATTGCATTTATACTTTCCGAAAGCTATTTCATACTCTGCATTAAAGTTAAAGCTTCTTTTTGCAAAAGTTTTGTTCAGTCCATAATAGTATGTAACATATACACCACCAACTCTCTCTTGAGCTGTAACATTGTCAAAGTTGACGGCATCGGTATAGTTTGTATTAATACTCAGGTAGTGTCTTTTATGATTTGCCTCATATTGAACCTTTCCGGCATATTCATAAATCTCAGCTTCCGATTTAGTATATGCTCTGTCTGCTCCTGGACCTGTAAGACCCTCTTGATTTTTGTATGTGAATTCATTGAAAAATTTCAACTTGTTCAAAACAATCTCCAATTGAAGCGAACCACCATTAATGACATCGGTAAATGGTCTAGAAAGATTCAAGGCATCTTGTGTCCATGTGTCAAACATTCCAAACCAAAGGCCCTTGAACAGATAACCATTGTAAATAATATCATCTTCGGCAACTTTTGAGAATTTAACGTCTTCATGGAATTTTCTGTAATAGTAGTTTGCCCCAATATTGAGGATTCCTGCTCTGTATGCAAGACCGCCTGTTACTTCAAAATCGAGAAGATTAGTTGCGTGCCTCAGGTCCTTTCTTTTTGCAAGGTTTGCAGTTTCGTAATTAATCAACATACCAATGAAAAGATTTTTGGTCAACGGAGTAGAAATACCTCCGGAAAGCTTGTAACTCTCCTTTGCTTTTTCTGCAGGTCTGTCATCTGCAACAGTCAGAAGATATCTCTCAGGATAGATAAGGCCAGACCATGTCATATCCTGTCCGGTAAAGTTATTGTAGTCAATTTTTCCAAAGAAAGTGGTCTTGTTTATCTTCTTGTACGAAGATGTTCTAAGCCCAAAATTGAAACTGTTGTTTGACTCATTGTAATTTACGAAATCACCGTCATTTTTGCCCATATAGGCCTCTATGAAAGAAGAGCTCTTAAAGTCTATGAAATGCAGACCTGCTGCATTGTAGCTGTTGGTCCATGTTTGTTTACCCTGAAGGTCTTCAAAGTGATACAAACACCTCTCCTGCACCTGTTTTCTGTTCTGGCCATTAATCGACGAGTTGAAACAGAGTTGCGAAAGAACGAGTGCAGATATTATCAGTATATATTTTTGTTTAAATTTCATAATCCTGGTTTTTCACTATTGTTTAATCGATTGGCTAGCTCTGACTTCAAAATCATTTCCAGAGTTGTTGGTATCCATGTATACAATTCTGCCACCTGCCAGTTGAGTGGCTGCTGCATCTATCTTTCTGTGAATTGTTTTGCCAAGATACCTGTCTGCATCCTCCATCAGGACATATGTGGCATCCACTGTTGCCGGTAACCTTTTATAGCGGGTAGTGACATCAAATGCTTCAACACCGTCAAGTATCCATGAAGATGGAATCATAACATATTCGGTAGCGGATGTAGAACCCGGTTTACGTTTTTTGTTTGCAGGATTGTTAACATAAGCCTGAGCGCCCACAACAGGTATCCTGAATATAACAGGTGCCGGACACACTGCAGAGAACGGGTAGGCAGTGGCGGTACCCTCTTTCCAAAGTAGGTTAAGCCAGTGATTAGCCAGATTTGGACCAGGAGAGGGGTGATACGATGCAAGAGAGTATCTCTGATTGTAACAAACCCAATATCCGGGAACATTAAGATTTACAGACATTGGACGTAAGATAGTGTGGTCAATCGCTCCATTTAGTGCCACAACTGCCTGTTCTCCCGGTTGAAGAGGATGTTGTCTTCCTGTTCCCGGAAATTGCCAGATTGCTTCAACTATTGGAAGAGTATCGCTTATCACTCTTTGTCCGTCTTTCATATAACTCCATGGTGTTGGAGCTGTTGATGGAGCATTGTATGGCTCCACAACACCAAAACAAACACTGTCCAGATATGCCACTTCGTCGCTGTTGTTGTAGACAGAAAAGTATTTGTCAAATTGATATGTCTTGAGGTCGGTACCGGTACATCCCCTGTAATACACCTCTTTGATTATAAGCTGACCTGCAAAAGAGAGAGCAAGGTCAACATTAAGGTTCACGTTTCCTTTGTCTGCCTCAATCATCCTTACCTGGTCTATACTTCTGTTGAAAATAGGAATTGCGCCTGATATAGGAGTCCCTTTATCGGTAACAGAAACGCGGTAAAAACCATATTGAAGGTCAATTGACACCTTCCCTTGAGCATCTGTTTCTAGGTTATAGACAGCGCCGTTTGTCGGGTTTGTGATAGTGACATCGGCCCCTGCTTTCCTCTCTGACTCATAACCCTGCGGGTATTGCAGAGTTATGTTTAACTTTTTAGAACCCGTAGCATACGGATTCTGTCCGGCCAGATCTTGCAATTTGTTGTCACAAGATGTAAGCAGACCAAAAAAAGCTAATATAATGGATATGTAAAAAACTTTTTTCATGTTTCTATTTGTTTATAATTTTATTCTTAGGGTTGCGCCATATGCAAAGCCGATATTTCTGGCAGTCTTGATATCTGTTGCCCAGCTTCGTATGTATGGGTTACTCTTAGTAAAGTTGTTCACATAGAAAGAGAAAGAGGCCAAATCGCCAATCTCTTTTGTAATACTAATGTTAGACATAAAGTATGGTCCGTTACCGTCTCTTGCAAAAGAGTAAACGGTATTAGAGCTGCCAACCAGATAAGCTAGACCAGGGTTCTGAGTAAGTGCTGCCTGAGTAAACGGATGAACCTTCTGATCTATACCCATATACGCTACTGGCCATACACCTGAATAATACTCTTTTTGATTATAAACACTTCCACTAACCTTGTTCCCGTTTTCGTCAACAAGATATGCCCATTCCTTACCATTGTAGTATGTCAGGTTCTGCGATTGCGAATACAGTGTTGCCTCAATTCTTAACGAAATAGTCATACGAATTTCCGGAATGTGTGTTGTAGCTGTAAAATTTGCTGTCGCACCGTCTTTCCAGCTACCATTATAGGTAGTTGTATTTGATGTGTTTCCAAGATAATATCCGACAAACTCGTACGATCTGCCTGTATTTGTAGGCAATGTTGAGTGAGGAATGTTTCTGTACGAAGACTGAAGTCTCTCTGTAACATTCTTTGAATATGAATATCTGGCGTCAAATCTGAAAGATGTACGCAGGGCTTCAATCTTGCCAAAGTCTACAGTTAGTTCGACCCCCTGATTTGTACTAGGTTCGCCGTTTGTCTGCATACCATTCTGGATAAATGTAGTATCCCTTACAGATGTTGGAATGAGAACCTCTGTAGAACCAGCAATATCTTTGTTTCTTACATATACATCACCAGTTAACTTATCAACTCTGAATTCAGGATTGGTAGGTATAGCAAAGTTCTCGTCAGACTTTTTGAATGCATAAGGAACGTGATAATATTCAGTAATATAAGGAGTTCTTGATTTGTTATTATAATAAACCAGAGAGATGGCGACGCCTCCTATGTTAGCATCCAGACCGGCTTCAATATTTCTGCTTGTTGACCATTTAAGATTTGGATTGAAATAATCACGGAATACATTTGTGTTGAAAACATAGAAATAGCTGTTGTTTGCACCGTAGTTTTTGGAATATACCCGTATGTCCCGGTATTTATCTTGCGGATAAAGAACGGAAAGAGAAGGTAGCTTTTCCATGATTCCCCAACCGCCTCTTACGCTAAGACTTCTAAGAAATCCTTCATTGCCTCTTCTTTCGATTAATGAGTACTTTCCGTTAAAACGAGGAGAGAGCGACACTGCATTCTTGTATGCCATGTTTTTTATAATGTTGCCTTCCAGACGAACACCACCAATTAGTGATAGAGAGGTGCTTCCGATAGGAAGTGTAAGATTATCCTCAAGATAACCACTCCAGTTGTGAAGGAAAGGGATCTCAGAATAAGGTCTCGGTCTGAAACCATCGGGAAGAAGGTTTTTCTCATAATATTCACCCTCTCCAATATTGCCACTGCTTGTCCAGCTGAAACCGGCCTTTATCTTGTTGCTGATATTGCCATATTTTTTGTTCAGATTGGCCTTTACAGCTGCACCAAAGTTCAACCCCTTGCTGTCTATAACCTTAAGGTTATAAAACTGGGCAGGAAGATAGTTGCTTTCGTGGTAACCATTCTCGGTAGTATTAGAAGCAGGCTGAATTCCAACATAAGAGAAATAGGTGTTACTCTTACTGATTTCGTCCTGATAGCTTCCGTTGATACTAAAGTCCATGCTTGTTATCCAGTTGCTGTTTATAAGCCAGTTTGCAGATGCTCCTACCCTGAGTGCATTGTCGGCTGTGGATGACCAGGTATCCTTATATGTGTCGGGATCTTGTTTAGAATCCTGACGACCGATAGTTCCACCAATGTTCAAGTTAAACTGAATTGGTTGTTTTTCGCGGTTGAATGTATTTGAGTAGTTAAGGCCATATCCATTTCTGAAATACGTTGTATAAGGAGAAACAGGATCTGAGAATGCATGAGCATATTCAGCGTTTATATTAACAATACCCCTGTCTTTCATAAGGTCGAACCCTTTACTCACCGATACCTGCTTAGTAGTAGGGTTAAGTGATACTGAAGCTGAATATGGAGACCGTCCTTTTTTAGTCTTTATGATAACCATACCAGAGGTCAAGTCACCATACTCTACAGAAGGAACACCGGTGATAACCTCAATTGATTCAAAATTGGAAACGGAGAGGTTTCTTGTATCTGCTCCGGTAGCTTCTCCTGAAATTTTACTGTTTGAAGACAAACGTACACCGTCAACCTCAACCGCCGTACCAAAGCTACCGTTTCCGTCGCCACCGCGTAATGAGAAAACGCTGGGTGACATAAGGTTTGGATTAACAGTTTTACCACCAGGCATCAAACTCATAATATCTGTCGGATTGATTACCTGAAGGTGGTTAATGGCCTGTCTGTCCATCTTTGTAGATGTGTTAAGCGAACTCTTGCTACCTTGTGCCGTAACAATTACTGTCTCAAGCTTAAGGTTGTCTTCTAGTAGTTTAAAAGAGAGGTTTTCAAGATCTCTTTCAATAGTAATACTGGTTTCTAATGTTTGAAATCCCAAACATGTAATAACCAATTTTGTAGTTCCGGAAGGTACTTTGTTTATAGAGAACTGACCTTTTGAGTCGGTAGTTCCCCAAAGATTAAGATCCGGAAGAGTTACCAAAGCCATCTCAATGGGTATTTTCGAGTCGGCCTCGTAAATGAACCCTTTAACTGAGTAGAGCTTTCTGGTTGTCTGGGCCGACATAATTGTTGTTAGCCCAAAACAGAGAAGAAAAAACACTAATAGTTTCCTTTTCATAGTTGTGATAGTTAGTTTAATATATATGATCTAGTAGCGTAAAAGCGGGTTTGTTACAGGTAATGGTTTCTCCTTTTTATAGGATAGGTTATTCAGTTCAATATCGTCTAATAAAATTGCCTTTGGTAATGTCACTGTTAATGGATTATTGTCGATAAGGAGAGACATAGTCTGTTCCTTATTGGATACGGAGCGTATTCTCTTTAAAACGGCGATGTTGATAGTCGTAAGAAGAGCCGCTGATTTCACAAGCGTCTCAACACCCGTTTTAACATCTACCTTGTATATAAGAGTAGAAATATTGCTCCTCAATTCCGGATAGCGTCTGATAATATATGTATATTTAAGACCCTCTTCGGCTGCCGCTTTTAATAGCTCTCTCTTCATCTTTTCCGGACTCTTTCCTATACTGGTGCCTATTGTCAGTAATGTAGGGATAAGATTGTATGAAACATCTGTTCCTGTTGTACTGAAACGCAGGCTACTTGTGGGAACCAAGCCACTGTCGGCAGGAGATCTGCCAGATATTAGCCTCTTTAAAATGCCTTTATCAACAATTATTATCTCACCGTCTTTTCTGATTCCTTCTGCATCAATGTTAATATAGCCAGGCAGTGGAGCTCCATTATATGTAGATAGGAATGATAGATCTTTTATAGTTATTTTCTGGTCTATTAACTTCTTGCCAATGCGAGAAACGAGCGATTTATCAATCTTGGAAATCCTTGCCGCACCACTGTTCATATTTATATTGTCCCTTCGGGCAACAATGCCGTTTTTCATAATTAGATTTTCCATAAACAGCTTATAGACAGATTGATTTTCGAACAGAACAGGTCCGCAATAATATTCGTCAATCTCTTTTGAAGCAGAGATCTCCTTCAATAAACCTATCATTGTTTCAATTTTTGAGACAATCTGTGAATTTGATGGAAGAAAATCATCTCCTGAAGCAATAATTTCAATTTTATCTGAGTGCTCCTGACCGGATTCATCCAGAATGGTAGCTTCAATAATAATTGTAGATAGTGCCACCGGCTGTACAAACCGTGTCCCCTCAGTATTGTAGAAATAATAAAAAGTGTTTGAAGCGGAATAATCTACATTTGATTTTACAATATATGGATGTTTCATGAAAACCGACGACAGCTCCCTTAATCTTTCCTCCCACATCTCTCTTCTGAAAAGGATTTTTTTGAATTCTACAGTATCTTTTACAAATGGTTCAGATTTAATAAAATCAGGAAATTTTTTTGTTCCGGCTGAGGCCGATTTCTGTTTTAATGTTCTTGCTGCATCTTTGTAAGATGCATCTGTAGCAAGCCACAGGACCCGTCTCAGCTGAGTCAGGTCGTTTTCCGAAGAGGCCTTGCTGGAAGTTAGTTCTGAAGAAAAATTGGTAATACTGGAATTATAATAATCACCCAGAAGTAATTTGACTGAAATATTCCTGAAACGAGGCATTTCCCGGGAATAGACTATTGCACCTAATGAAGACCGGATGTCGAGAACCTCTTTGTCTATTACAGAATAACTTATATAGAAAGGCTTTGGTGATCCTGGCAGCAGGAGACTATCCATACCCCTTTGAGCCTCTTTTTTCATTGCTCCGAATATAATATCCTTTCCCTCCTGAGAATATAGATCTGCAGAGAGTAAAAAAGTTAATATATATATAAATATTTTTTTCATTGATTGTCGTGAAATTAAGGTCTGGCCAGGATTGGTGGAAGGTTGCCTGATTTTGGTTTCATCTGAAGTTCAACTTTTGATACAAGAATAGCAGGGGATATTGCCGATACGGGCACGTATCCCGAGATTGACCCACAACTGCCTATAAAACATTCGAAATGACCACCGGCACAGACAATGTTTGAAAACATAGACAACGGAGTACCAATAAGATCTACACCTCTTACCAGTTCATCCTCTCTTCCATCTACATATACACGATATACCTCCAGGGGAGTTACATTAAATGCATTAGGGCTGTTTCTGCCGGTCATTGTAAATCCTCCGGTTACCTCCTTGAAATAAAAACCATATTCCTTTCCCTGTTTTTTTGCCTCTTCTTTTAGCAATGTCCTGAGCTCCTCATCGCTCTTAGGGTCGCTTGTTTCAACAATAAGGTTTGACTGACGAGACGAAGGATCATAACCAACTTCCGCTCTTGCATGTCCGTTTGACTCAGGAAACCCCTCGATTGCCGTTCTGCTCATAAGAAAATCATTAAGTACACCGTTTTTGACAACCACTACTCTTTTACCACTCACCCCTTGGTCGTCATATTTATAGTAACCATTAAGATCCTGTCCTTTATAAACACTAAGTGAAGGATCGTCGAAAACAGATAGGGCGGCTGGCAAAACAGAGATGCCAACCATTTTTTTGAATGTTTGTCCGTCACCATCGCTTTTCATCTTCTGTCCCTCAATTCTGTGACCGAAAATTTCATGAAAAAACACCCCACTTGTTGATCCGGAAAGCAAAGCAGGGCCTGTAAATGGCTGAACTAAAGGAGCTTCTCTCAGTCGAATGAGTCGGTCGGCCAAGTCTTTGATGTCTTTCTCTATCTTATTGGCAGCTGGAAAATCCTTTTGATCAAAGGCAAAATAGGTAATTGCCAACGGAAGATCCATTCCATCCTCCGCTTTCACCGATGCTCTGATCATCAAGAAATTATGCGCAAGATTATGTACAATGGAAGCACCTTCGGTAGAAACGAAATATTTCCTGACGAGTTCTTGTCTTATAACTACAGAGGATTTAATAATATCGGGATACTTTAAAAATTCCGCAGAGTATCTTTTAGTCAGCTCTTTTGATTTTTCAATGTCCAGTTCCTGTTTATTGTAGTCTATTGGTGCTTCGTAGTATTGTTCAACTTTTACGGGAGTGAAATCAGGTGACTTGTCACTCTCTTCTGTCTTGACGCCTCTTGAAGATCTCATCTCCTGATACTTTGCCAGACCGTATTTATATCTCGATATGAATTCCCGCCAAAGAATTTGCCTGACAGCAGCCTCTCCTTCAAAAGCTTCATAAGGAAGCATCAGCGGTTCTGGCGATGACATAAGTGGCATTGATGTTCCCGGAGTATTGTTGTGGAAATTGTCAAAATCCATGGTTCCTACTCTTATCTCAGGAAGAGCTGCAACAACCCGGTTCCGGGAGATGTTGTTTATGACTCCAAATGAAGCGTCAACAGTTGTCGTCCTGACATCATCCACCCTGCAACTTAAGAAATATGGCGGTATTTTTTCTGCCTTAAGTTCTTTATAATAAGTATTCACTTCTTTAGAAAGAATCTCAAGTAGCTTGTCCTGCTCCTGTGCCTTCACATTTGAAGCACAAAAGAGGGCTATTATATTTATAAATAAGAGTTTTATAAAAAAGCTACGATTCATTTTTTCCTGAAGATTTTACACTGTTGATTATAGAACATACACCCTCGAGCTGCAGCTCAAGGTGCCCCCGGTCTATCGATCCCCTCTTATATCTCTTTGCAGCCGAAGCAAGGTCAGCTTTAAGTTCGTTTAATTCATTCCACACGATGGTTTGCAGGTCATTCAGATAGAGAATGTTTACCCCCATTGTCTTTGATACATCCGCCACATTTTTTGGAGAAAGCCCCTTAAGTCTGTCTATATATATTTTCTGAAGGCTCCTCTTGTTTACATCCATCTGTTCTCCTTTGTAGGCATCCTTAAGCAAAGAGTGCCTTATATCGCTTAATAGCTCCTCTGCCTTATATGCATCGGGGTAATTATAAGAAGCATCCACCATCCTTGAAAGAGCAGCCATAGAGAGTATGTCGCTTATGACCCCTGCCTGAATGGAGCGGATGTTGCGCTCATACATTCCAGAAGCATCAAATTTGGCAATAAGATCCTTTCTTATGAGCCATTGCGGCATTTCGAACACATTCTCCTCAATGAATTTAAGAGCCCTCTTCTGTTGTACTTTTTCAACCGGAACATAAGCAGCGCCCGCCTGACTCTGTTTCTTATATGTCTCGTAGATACCACCAATGTTTGTAGAGGCATGACGGATATATCTTCTCCACTGATTGATGGTCTCTTCGTAAAAGTCCTTTACAGGAGCATAATTTTCGTGCGGTTCAACAATCCATTTGTCAAAATTGGCTACAACATATTGTAAGTTTTTAAGACCATACTCACCTGCCAGCATTGGATCGTTCCCTAAATCCTCTGACTGACCTCTCGGGTCGTTCTGAGTAAGACCATGCTTGATATAGAGATAGGTTCTGTCTCCCGCTTTCTCTTCTACCATTTTGTCCAGTAGAGGAATCTCCTCGCGAGGAGTCTTTGCACCGGGAATAATACGATATGCCCAGTTAATCACATATTTGTCATAAGGGCCGACAATAGGAATATATCTTTTTACACCATCGCCGGGCTGCGCGACATAGTTGTATCTGGCATAGTCCATTATAGACATAGAAGTTCCGTATTTTTCAGTAAAAGACGGAGATCTTAGTGAATCTACAGGTATTGCCGAACTTGCAGCAAAGTTGTGCGGCAATCCTAACGAGTGGCCAACCTCATGACATACAACCTGCCTGTAAAGATCGCCCATAACTTCGTCGCTCAATGTAAGGGTACGAGCCTGCGGATTGGATGCAGCCGTCTGAATTCTGTACCAGCTTGACACCAATTTCATAAGATTGTGATAAACACATACATGAGTGCCAACAATCTCACCAGATCTCGGGTCGGCAACATGTGGTCCGTATGCATTCTCCTCTTCAGAAGCAAGGTAGTTAACCATTGAGTAGCGAGTATCCATAGAATCCCATTCAGGATTCTCCTCTTTTGACGGAACATCCTTTGCTAAAATTGCATTTTTGAATCCTGCAGCCTCAAAGGCAGCCTGCCAGTCCTCAATACCCAGTTTGAAGTACTTAATCAGCTTTTTAGGTGTTGCAGGGTCTATGTAAAAAACGATAGGATTTTTTGGTTCCACCAGTTCTCCCCTTAAATACGCCTCCATGTCCTTTGGCTCAAGCTTCCAGCGACGTACATACTGGGTTCCCTTTATTCTGAAATAGTCATAAGAGAAATCGGTCTGACCTTGCGTGAACATACCTATCCTGTCATCAGCAATCCTCGGCATCATCGGCTTCTCAGGCAAAAGTAGCATAGAGTGATTTATCTCGAATGTGATAAATCCGTTGGATTCGGTCCTTCCGTTTGATTTCCCCGCTTTTTTGTATGTCTTCTGCGACCGGCACTCGATATTGGTAGGAAAGGTCTTCATGTAGTGAATGAAACTCTTGTTGTCTTCTATAGTTCCAATACCGAAAGAACCTTTTTTCATTTCTGCCAGACCAAATGTAATGGCATCCTTTGCATAAAAGTCAGTCACATCAATTACAGCAGAAGAATCCGGGCCGAAGGTCTTTATGTCAAACGAAAAGAAGATTGGCTCAACAAAAGAGTTTGTAAAGGCCGTGTAAATATCACTCTCTTTATCGGCAACATTATAAATATATGGCGAACGTAAGTATATTTTCTTTCCATTCAACGATTTCTCCCAACGAAACAGAGTTTCACTCAGTGATTCTCCACCATATCCGGCTCCTCCTCCTGTCTTTACTGTTCTTACAACCAGGAGAACCTCCCTTCCTAAAAGGGATTTTGGAATTTCAAAGTAATATTTTTCTCCAACCTGATGGATGTCAAACATCCCTCGCTGAGAAACAGCCTTAGATGTAATAACGTCTTTATAAGGTTTGATAACAGAGGGAGGAGTAGCCTTTTCCTTGGCTGCTTCCGCCGCATTTTCTGTACTCTCTTTTACCTCTTCCTGTGCAAATAATCTAATAGGTGTTAAAAAGAGAATTAAAACCAGACCTGTTGTAATAACTTTGCAGACTTCCAGTTTGATGGAGTAGTTTTTCACTGTATTTATTGATATAGATAGTTAATAACATTGAGTTCTATCAGGTTATAAAAAAAACACCTACATCCTAATGTCCATAAGGGTTTGCAATGTAAGAAAAAATTTGAAAAAACACGACAAATTCTTACTTATTCAGTTCAGGCGATGTCTTAAGACTACAGAAAATGCTAATGGTTTAAAACGCCAATGTTATAATTTGTAATGCGCTAATTCGCTAGTGTGCTAATTTTGCGTATTTGGAGAGAATGGAGAATAACTCTTTTTTGATGATAGGTTTTGAAATATGATCGTTACAACCAGCTTGGATTGCCTCTTCTCTGTCATTAGAAAGAGCATAGGCTGTCTGGGCAATAATTATGACATCTTCATTAAAGGACCGGATCTCTCTTGTTGCTTCAAAGCCATCCATTTTAGGCATTTTGATGTCCATAAGAATAATATCAATATCGGGATTGCTTTTAAAAATCTCAATAGCCTCTATTCCGTTTTTCGCATGCAGAATGTCTGCATCAATCTCCTTAAGAAACTGGGTAAGAAGAATGTCGGAAGAACTGTCGTCTTCTGCAATTAATACTTTTAGCATATTTGATGGTTTTAAGCCGGATTCTTTAGTCTTTGTCGTATTTGCCTGAGGAGCGCATTTTGGCATACTCTCGCAAGGAATGGTAAAATAGAAACTTGAACCAAAGTCAGGTTCACTTTTTACCCATATCTTACCTCCAAGCGCCTCTACATAAGCCTTTGTTATAGTCAACCCAAGACCTGCTCCCTCATAATCCTTTGAAAGAGAAGTGTCTGCCTGAATAAATCTGTTAAAAATAACTTTTTGTTTGTCGCTTGAAATACCTATTCCGGTATCATGAACAAAAAAAGTGAGCTCATTATCAATTTTATCGAATCCAAACTTGATAAAACCATTGTTTGTAAATTTAGATGCGTTTTTGACAAGGTTTGTAACAATTGAATATACCTTTTCTCTGTCCGATTTTATTGTAACCTCATTTGTCGGCAGTTTTTTATCCAGTAAAAGCTGAACACCTTTTCGTTCAACTTCGGGTTTAAAATATGCGTATATATAATCCAGCAGCTCATTCAGATTAAATTGAGTAATATTAAGATCGAGTAACCCTGACTCTATCTTTGAAATATTAACTAAATCGTTTATAATGTTAATCATACGATTGCCACTCTCCTCTATTATCTTTATATATTTTTGCTGCTGTTCACCAGTTAGATCCGGCTCTTTCAGCAATCCGGCAAACCCCATTATCCCATTCATAGGAGTCCGTATTTCATGGCTGATATTGGTAAGAAAAGATGATTTTAATCTTTCAGATTCCTCAGCCTTATCTTTAGCTGCTATAAGTTCCTCTTTTTGTCTGAGGTGCCTTCCCAATAGCTCTGCGATTTGTTTAAATTCACCCGGAGCTTTCTGAAGTTCTTTAATGTGCTTAAGCTCTTCTGTGGCAATAATTGATTTTATAAGATCAAGAGGTCTTACAACCCACCGTATTAACGCAAGACGAATAAGCAGCCACGTAACAATAATTGATGCTAACAGCAATAAAATCATGCGAGTAGAACTTTGCTTGTAAAGTTTTAACCCTTCATGCTCTCTTGTGAACACGATACTTCCAACTGGTTTACCGTTCCATCCGTTGAGTATTACAGTAGATGACACATTAAATTTGTCCGTTTTGACAGGTACGGCATCTGACTCAAGCAAAGAGATATTTGTCCCGCTCAGGTCCGATAGCTCTTTGATAAACACCTTGTCCCATAGCTTTCCTACAAGTAAATACCCACTTGGCTCCGTAGCTTTATGAGTAGGATCATTTGAAGGGTGTACAGAAGCTCCGCAGATTTCTAAAACACCGTTAGAGGTAGCTATATAGAAGTTTATTTTAGGATTCTTTTTAAACTCGGAAAAAACAGAATCCGGAATGAAGTGTTTGATAGTTATACTATTGGAAGAAGCCTCATGAGCAATTTTATAATCTGAGTCGTAAACTACAGCATAATCCATGTGAAAGGACGAGATGATTGTAGATATATTCTCCTCATACCAATATGTATCTCTTGACTTTAATGCACTAACGAACTCGTCCCAGTAAGTGTAGTCCCATGCCAAGTCACCTTGTGTTCTGTTACTTATGTTGACAAGGGCATTTGCTTCTTGTTCAAGTTGCTGTCTGGACGATTCAAAAACAATTCTGTATGACCTTCTTTCTGATAAATACAGTGACAGGATAAAAAGAATAAACAAAACACCTGTTAATGTTATTATAAGAAGCAATCGGCTGTTAACGCCATAATCCCGTTTCATCTGAAAATTATTTATACAAACTTACACCTATTGTAAAAAATATAGTTTTTGCCTGAGGATTTGCTATCAAACTTAACAGCAGATCCAGATTAAGGTTGTCAGACAGAATCAACGGCTGTGTGAATGTAGCGCCAATATTAACAAAACCAGCTTTTTCTGCATAAAAGGTTCCCTTTGGCTGAAAACCTGCGAAAATCATAAGTTCTGACCTTTTGATAGGTTGGACAAACTGCAACTCAAGATAAATGCTTTTTGAAGGATCGGACCCGTAGAAAAAATAACTGCCTAAAAGATTAAATGGCAACTTTTCACCACCGGAGAGCAGAATCTGACCTTCCAGGAGATGAGAAGTGGATTCGCGTTTATAATTGGTAAACGTAGAGGGATTTGTTTTGCTGAAGGACCAGTAATCCCATACAGCCAGAGATACCGGCCCGATATCCTTTGAAATATAAAAATCAAGCTCGTCATCGCCAGGACCGGTAATTCTGTAGGCACCCCAGGCTCCTAACGTAAAGTTTTTCCATGAAGCGGATATACCGGGCTGCAGACTGGGAACGTGTCCATAATCCTGACCCCTCCAAATGTACTGACTGTATATATCTGCATTTGCAGAAAAAGTGACCGATTTTGTAGAGTCCTGCTGTGCCGACAGCGAAGAGTTGCAGATTGACAGAAAAAGAAGCACTACAAATGCTTTTACAATTATTTTTGCTTGCATTGGCAAAAAATTAAATATTCCCTACAAATATAACATTTGTAAGCCAAATAAACTAAAAGAGGAAAATAAGTATATTTTATCTCTTTTTTACAGACTTTTTGACCAGCGTTTTCATTAATAGACTGTTATAAGTCAAAAATTTTCGCAGTGTGGGATTATTTTATATATTTACATGGAATTAGAGAAACTTTCCACGTCGGCTACCTCCAGACCGTTAAACTCTACCGGAGTCGTGACCGGTATTACCCGGGCAGAATAAAAAAACTGCAGGGATTTACTTAAAAAAATGAGATTTTGTCCTTGTACAAAAGGGCGCTTCGTGGAGCTGTTTTGTCAAGACTAAAAGTCTTGCAATTATCTGTTTTAATTCAAAATTTAAACTTATGGATGGATTTATTGGCGAAATTAGAGCATTTAGCTTTAATTATGTTCCCCAGGGATGGCTACTCTGTAACGGAGACCTTTTGGCCGTCAACAATTTTTCGACCCTCTTTGCTGTAATTGGATACACTTACGGAGGTTCGGGAGCTACTTTTCAATTACCTAACATTAATGGTAAGACCCTGGTTGGTCAGGGTGAGTTGCATTATGGTGGGGTAGATTCGGGCAGTTATTACCAAATAGGTGAGAAACAGAACGGAGATACCATTGTGCTTAATTACAAAAACATGCCACCTCACAAACATGCTTATTCTGTTTGTTACATACAAGGGGCACAGTTTTCACAACTCGTAAAAGTACCTGCAGCCGGTTACTATCTTTCAAATTCAGGCACAAATACTACTCCCGTTATAAATGGGAAAAGTTATGTAGTTCCTGCTACTCCTCCTACAGACTGTTCTGTACTGGCACCCGGTGCAATTGGTTATTTCGGGTCTGCAAATCCACAGGGTCACAATAACATGCAGCCGTATCTTGTAATGAACTACTGTATATGTCTGGAAGGATACTTCCCTGTCAAACCGTAATAAAACATCAGAATAAAAATAACAAACATCACCATTATGGAAAATTATATAGGAGAAATCAGGGCATTCCCTTTTAACAGAACCCCAAAAGGATGGATGCCATGCGAAGGACAAACTTTACAGGTGCAACAATACAACGCTCTTTTCGCTTTAATTGGCAATAAGTTCGGAGGAAACGGAACAACAAACTTTATGCTCCCCGACCTGCGCGGAAGGGCAATGCTCAACTATGGAACGTCTGAGAGTTATGTCTCTTACCCATTTGCACAGGCGGGAGGCTCTGAGACAGTTAAACTATCTTCAACGACATGCTCACTTCATACTCACACATTTGTAGTGGTTAATACTCCGGGTGCAGTACCGGCAGTTGCTGTCAATGCTTATTTGGCAAAAGCACCAACCTTCACTACTATAGAGGGCGATATTATATATTGCTACAATGCTCCGGGCTCCTCTAACACTACCGTTCCACTGAGCGGTATTAACAATGCAGGAGGAGAT
Organism: uncultured Muribaculaceae bacterium; assembly: GCA_964599025.1. Lineage (GTDB taxonomy): Bacteria > Bacteroidota > Bacteroidia > Bacteroidales > UBA932 > Bact-08. The sequence goes on from CAZREC010000001.1 coordinate 111,439, forward strand.
GCAGGACACGAAAACCGTATGCCATCGCTTCCTTTACAATTATGTATTGCTATAACAGGACTATGGCCATCAAGATCTTAACTTTTAAAATTAATTTATTATGGAAAATTATTTAGGCGAAATTCGTGCATTTGCAGGAAATTATGCTCCTGAAGGGTGGCTTATGTGTGACGGAAGTATTTTAAATATAGGTTCATACGAATCTCTCTTTACTTTGATTGGAACCATATACGGAGGGAATGGCTCTACAACCTTCGGAATTCCCGACTTGCGGGGACGACTTATAGTAAACAGAGGAACATTACCTGGCGGATCAAGCTATAATATTGGTGTTCAGTATGGAGTAGAGACAGTATCTCTGACCGAACCTAACCTGCCATCTCATACACATACTTTTAGTGTAAGCACCCAGAATGCAACAACGGATAATCCAAACGGAAACCTGCTTGCTGCTCCCATAGATGTCGGCAAAAGCAATGAGGTTGAGATATACCTGCCTTCAGGATTAGCAAATACGACAGCAAATGACCTAAACAACAATACGATAACCAACTCTGAAGAATTCGGACAATCACACGAGAACAGGATGCCATTTCTATGTGTTAGTTACATCATTGCTTATCAGGGCTTATACCCCGACTTCAACTAAAAGGTAAGAAAACATGAGAATTGGTCTCATTTCGGATTCCGAATCGTTTATACCTTCCAGCCATACACTTGCGGCTTTAGGGCTGCAAGTGTATTTGTATTTTTTACCGTCGCCCGACCAGACAACTAACCAAATAGTAAGAAACTATGCAAAACAGTCACGGATTCCGGTAACCGAGGAGAGAAACAAAGAGTACGACCTTTATAACTGGATGATTAAGGGAGGCTTTGACGTTTGTTTTATTTTTGGCTACAAGCACATGATAAAGCTGGAGAAACTGTCTGCTTGCCGCACACTGCTCTACAATGTTCACTTTGGCTCACTGCCGTCATTCAGGGGACCATCTCCCGTTTTCTGGCAACTTAAAAAGGGGGTTGAGAAGATTTCTGCATGCATTCATTGTCTTACCCAACGCTTTGACGACGGGCCGGTAGTGTGGATAAAAGAGACAGAGAACAATGACCACTTCTGCCTCAGACTTGCTACACAGGTTCTGAGCAGGATTTGTGTGGAGGGTGTTGCGTATATAATAGGCCTTGTTGCGCAGAAAATGCAGGTACCGGTAATTGACAGAAGCCTTATTGCCCCGGAATACCAGAAACGACCCACTCTCTCCGACGTTATGATAGACTGGCACTCTATGAAGGCAGAAGATATTTGTAACCTTACAAGAGCCTGTAATCCATGGAACAAGGGAGCTATCACCTTTTTTAAAGGAGAAGAGCTCAAGCTCATGGACGCAATGGTAGTTAAAGAGGAGACAGGCAGTCACGGCACCTTACCTGCGGGAAGTATAATCATTAGCGACAACAGGCTATATGTAAGCTGTATAGATGGAAAAACGGTAAATATAAACATGCTCTACTACCAGGATATCTATGTGCCTGCATACTTCTGCGAAAAATACGGCATTTCTGCCGGAAACCGATTCAGTAATATGAGTTGATAATAAAAAAACATATATTATATTTGTGATAATTAAGCAGTAATCTAAGAATAAAAATTATGGAAGATAATAAAATGACCAAACAAGTTTGGCAGACTCCTGAAATAATTGATTTAGATGTTGAGAAAACAAAAAGCGGAGATGTTTCTTGTGTACCGGAAACATCATTGGCCTCCTCCTGTCGTCCTTCTTAGTAACCGACATTTGACAAAACACAAGAGTTTTCACAATTCGCTTACCCGTTGATAATCCATCCGTATTGTTGTGGGTGGACTGGAGTGTTATATCATGGTAACTGTTAGATATATCAAAAACTTATGGGCTTCATTTATGGCATAATCAACTTAGACGGAAGTACCATCGCAGAAGATGAGATGGCCCCTCTTGCAGCCGCAGTGGGTTATGAGGGGTTCATCCAACGGACAGTTATAGAAAAAAATGTGGCATTGGGCTATTGCCACTACCCCGGCCGGAATCCAAAGGCAGGTTTTTATATGGATGATAACCTCATGGTTGTGGCAGACCTCCGTATTTACAACAAGGAGTTCCTTAATGAGGTACGTGCAGGAATAACTCAATTTGACATTTTTGCCAAGGCATTCCTCTTCTTCGGATTATCATTTGCAAATCAGATAAATGGTGATTTTGCCGCAGTTGTAATAGACCGTAAGAAAAACGAAGTGCATCTTCTTCGTGACCATATCGGGGCTCGCCCGCTGGTCTACTGTTTATCCGGAAACAGGCTGTTTTTTGCGTCGCATGAGTTTGGTCTTGCAAAATCGGGTGTATTAAAACCTGAGCTGTCAGAAAAAAAGCTGATTGACACCTTTTTAAAGATAAGGGGGCAATATGAGCAGACTGTTTTTCGTCAGATATTCAAGGTTGTTCCCGGTAATGTAATCTCGTTCTTGGCAGATGGTCAGAAAAGAGTCGTTCCATACTGGAAACCTGAGAACATAAAAGAGGTGAAAGGCATGACCTTCAGGTACGCAGCAGAGCATTTGCAGGAACGTATTGTTGCAGCCACACAGAACCGTATGGAGAAGGGCAAAACGGGGATGCATATTAGTGGCGGAATAGACTCCTGCGGTATTGCAGCGATAGTTGCCAAAAATTCACCCGACAAAAGCCTGCTGACAGGCTACTCGTGGACGCCGGAGGAGTCTGACGGATTAGTGGATGGACCCGATGAAAAGGAGCTGATCAACTCTTTCTGTAAAGAGGCCGGGTTACAGCTAAAGTATTTGAATACTTCGGAAGGCGAGAGTGCAGAAAACGTGATTATCGCTGAGTTTGAACATCAACCGATAGAACTTCCTGTAATGAAAGAGGCAGAAAAAGATGGTTCAGAGATAATTTTTAGCGGATGGGGAGGGGATGAGTTTGTTTCCCTGAGCAATAGAGGGGTTGTTAATCATCTGTTCTTTAGTCATAAATGGAAGTTATTGCTAAAATATTTCAGACGAATAGGGTTCAGGGCAACAATTGCCAAGTTCCGTATAGAGATTCTTCCACAGTTGGTTCCATTTGGATTAATACCGGTTTATAAAGCTGAGCGTCCGGACTGGTCGGTACTTCGTCTTTTTAAGCCGGCGTTCGTATGGAAGCACAGAAAACAGATTTTTTTTCATCACAGAAAAAATATCTTCGGCCAAGGTAACCGAAAAAAATTCACACTGAACTTGATTGAGTACAGGCATCTCCAGGAGCGGATGCATTCGTGGGCAAGTAATGCAGAAAAATTTGGG
>CAZREC010000002.1:0-54318 GCA_964599025.1 uncultured Muribaculaceae bacterium
CTTGGCGTAATTTCAGGGATTACCTCCCTGTGGTCGGTGTTCCCTGAAGGGGGGGCTTAAACCAAAGAAAATCTTGTCATGACAGTTTTTTTATATCCCACACCAAAGCTCAAGCGAGCTTGGCGTAATTTCAGGGATTACCTCCCTGTGGTCGGTGTTCCCTGAAGGGGGGGGGCTTAAACCAAAGAAAATCTTGTCATGACAGTTTTTTATATCCCACACCAACGCCAAGCTCGCTTGAGCTTTGGTGTGGGATATAAAAAAAGCTGTGCGTTGCACAGCTGATTTTCTTTGGTTTGCGGAGAGAAAGGGATTCGAACCCCTGGACCCTTTCAGATCAACGGTTTTCAAGACCGCCGCATTAGACCACTCTGCCATCTCTCCTTTGGATCGGGCTGCAAAGATATTTAATTTTTCAATACCTCCAAAAATTTATTGTCGTTAAAATTTTATTTTTAGGTATATTTACTAAGAAAATCTGGCATACATTTTGACGACAGATTTAAAATATAAAATAACTGACTTCAATAAGACTTCATCATATGAAAAATATAACATTCGAAAAAGAGATACTGGAACTTGAAACAAATCTTTCCAGATATGCATATAGCCTTACATCAAACAGAGACGATGCAAAGGACCTTGTTCAAGAGACTTTCTTTAAGGCACTTAACAATCAGGAGAAATTCAATGAACATACAAATATAAAAGCCTGGGTATATACCATAATGAAGAATACCTTTATTAACGACTACCGCAGGCGGGCAAAGCGTCAGACAATGTTCAGCTCTGATGTTCATGAATATGTACTAAACAACAGACCCGCAGATCTTGGTCCGGAGACTGATTTCGGATTCAGGGAGCTGAATAAGGTAGTGAACAGTCTGGAACCTGAATTCAGAATTCCTTTTCAAATGCATGATAACGGCTATAAGTATCAGGAAATTGCCGACGAACTAGGACTTCATCTTGGAACAGTAAAAAGCAGAATTCACTTTTCTAGGCAGAAGCTGATGGAGAAGCTGAAGTAAAGAACTTTCTCTCAAACAGCATCATGTATATCACTCCTATTGTTATGCATGAGTCTGCAATATTGAAAATCGGCCTGAAGAACACAAACTTCTCTCCTCCCCATAAAGGGAACCAATCCGGCAGAGTTGTGTCAATTATCGGGAAGTAAAGCATATCCACAACCCTTCCAAAAAGAAACGGTGCATATCCTCCTCCTTCCGGGAGTGTTTTTGCTACTTCAGTAAAAGTCGACTCACTAAACAATAGCCCGTAAAACAGACTGTCGAAAATATTTCCAATGGCTCCGACGAGAATCAGAGATACACCTACCAGAACTCCGGCAGGTGCACCTGATTTTATCAATTTGTTAATATAATAGATGATAAATCCGGCAAGGCCAATACGAAACAAGCTAAGAATCAGCTTTCCGACAGTACCGCCGAACTGCATTCCGAATGCCATTCCATTGTTCTCTATGAAATATATCTGAAACCAGTTACCTAAAACCGGGATACTCTCACCTAAAGTCATATGTGTCTTTATCCAGACTTTTACAACCTGGTCAATTAACAGAATCGCAACTATTAATATGGTGATTTTCTTTCCTTTAGAAAGTTGCATAGAGTTAATCTCTCTTGTTTTTTGCTTCAACGCTCAGAGTCGCATGAGGCACAATAAGCAATCTCTCTTTAGGTATAAGTTTACCTGTTTCGCGACATATACCGTAGGATTTGTTTTCTATACGGATAAGTGCCGCTTCCAGAGAACGGATAAACTTAAACTGACGCTGAGCCAGTTGTCCGGCTTCCTCTTTTGACAACGCAGATGCTCCCTCTTCCAAAACCTTGAATGTTGGCGAAGTATCTTCAGTATCATTGCTTGAACTATGAGTAACAGCCGATTTTAGTTGCTGATACTCTATTTCGGCAGCTTCAAGCTTTTGAAGAATGAGCTCTTTAAACATCTGAAGCTCCTCATCGCTGTAGCGGACTTTTTCCAAAACCTCTTCTTCTGGTTTCCCTTTCTTTGTCATATCTCTTACTTATTAAAAACGTAAAGGTAATAATAATTATATATAAGGAATAATTTAATATTTAATCTTGCTTTCATTGTCCGCCCAAAGAATGAATGGATCAATTCCCTCTTTATCACATATTTGCTCAAATGGAATGGAACGTTCTTCAATTGGCAAGGCAAACTGATCATATATGAAAGCATCGCTGAATCCTGAGCTTTCTGCCTGCTTTCTGTCTGCTGCATAGAATATTTTATCTATGTGGGCCCAGTATGCTGCTGACAGACACATGGGACAGGGCTCGCAACTTGAGTATAATGTACAACCTGCAAGGTCAAATGTATTAAGTTTTTTACATGCCGATCTTATTGCATTTACCTCGGCATGAGCCGTAGGATCATTATCTGTTGTAACAGTGTTTGCTGCAGAACTGACTACCACACCATCTTTTACAATAACTGCTCCGAAAGGTCCTCCGTTTGAAGAGACTGCATTTCCGGAGGCCAGTTTAATTGCCTCAAGCATAAATTTTTTGTCTTTCCCCATTGTTTCCTGCTAAGCTATTTTTTCAACTTTAATGTCGATAGTACCTTCGTCCCACTCAATTGACGAAGCTCCTTCAATAATATCCTGTGTCAGTATTTCAGTCGCAAGTGTCTGGTTACAAATGTAATTTGAATATTCAAGTAATGTTTCTGCAATTTCAGGCAGTGGTTGTAAATATATTCGTATTTTATCCGTTACTTCAAATTTGCAATCTTTTCTTAGGTTCTGTATCCGGTTCACAAGCTCCCGTGCCACACCCTCTTTCCTCAAAGCGTCACTCACCGAAATGTCCAGTGCAACAGTAAGTTTTCCATCTACGGCAACCAACCATCCCGGCATGTCCTCTGACGTAATCTCCACATCCTCTGTGGTTAGAACAACATCGCCGGAAATCATTGTTAATATATACTCTTCACTTGACTCTATTTCCGAAATCTGCTCTTGTGTAAAGTTAAGAAATGCGTTTGAAATCTCCTTCATCTGCTTCCCATATTTTTTACCAAGAGTCTTGAAGTTTGGTTTAATTTTTTTAGTTATCAAACCTTTAGTATCATGTATAAACTCAACCTCCTTAACATTAACCTCCCCTAAGACAAGATCTTGTATCAATCCAAACTGTTCTTTAATTTTTGGATCTAAAACAGGTATCAGGATTTTCGCAAGTGGCTGACGTACCTTTATACTTACCTTTCTTCTAAGGGCCAATATCATTGATGATGCCCTTTGTGCCAGCTCCATTCTCTCCTCCAGCTCTGTATCTATTACAGAATTATCTGCCTTAGGCATTAAAGCGAGATGAACCGAACCCTCTTTATGTATTTCTGAAACATTGTTTAAGTCTGTAAAGAGTCTGTCCATAAAGAATGGTGCTATTGGTGCAGACAGCAATGCTATGTTTTCCAGACATGTGTATAGTGTCTGATAGGCAGAAATTTTGTCGGCATCCATATCTCCCCCCCAGAATCTTTTTCTGTTCAGTCTGACATACCAGTTGCTTAGGTTATCTCCGACAAAGTCCTGAATTTTTCTTCCGGCACCTGTAACATCGTAGTTTTCATAAGCTTGATCTACCTCTTTTATAAGAGTGTTCAGAAGTGAAATGATCCATCTGTCAATCTCCGGACGTTCATTTATTGGTATCTGCGGCAAATGGTTTGTGAAATTATCGACATTGGCATACAGTGCAAAAAACGAATATGTGTTGTAAAGAGTACCGAAGAACTTTCTTCTTACTTCGTCTACTCCGCTTATATCAAATTTAAGGTTATCCCAAGGCTGTGCATTTGTAAGCATATACCAGCGCAGGGAATCTGCTCCATATTCATTAAGGGACAAGAATGGATCGACAGCATTGCCAAGTCGCTTACTCATCTTGTTGCCCTCCTTGTCGAGCACAAGTCCGTTAGAAATTACCGTCTTGAATGCAACCTTGTCGCTAACCATAGTAGCAATGGCATGCAGTGTGAAGAACCATCCTCTTGTCTGGTCCACCCCTTCTGCTATAAAATCACCAGTGTGCCCGAACTCCTCAGTGCCTAGTTTTTCAAGTCCCATCTGTGCAAAAGGCATCGCACCAGAATCAAACCAGACATCTATAAGGTCGCTTTCTCTGGTCATTCTCTGTCCTTTTGGCGAAACAAGTATGAAGTTATCTACAAAAGGGCGATGAAGGTCTATCTTGTCATAGTTTTCACTACTGTAGTCACCTAATCCGAATCCTTTGTCTTTAAGAGGATTGGAGGTCATGAATCCGGCAGTAACAGATTTTTCCAGTTCATTATAAAGTTCGGCGGCCGAACCAATGATAATCTCCTCCTTCCCATCTTCTGTTCTCCAGATAGGAAGAGGTGTTCCCCAGTACCTGCTTCTGGAAAGGTTCCAGTCCTGAAGGTTTTCGAGCCATTTCCCAAAGCGGCCGCTGCCTGTTGCTTCCGGCTTCCAGTTTATTGTCTTGTTGAGTTCAATCATTCTATCCTGAACTGCAGTGGTTTTAATAAACCATGAGTCCAGCGGATAGTACAACACAGGCTTGTCTGTTCTCCAACAGTGAGGATACGAGTGGACATGTTTTTCAATACGGAATGCCAGCCCTTGCTGCTTTAGCATTACTGATAAATCTATATCAAGAGTTGTGTCATTTTCTGTTAACGTTGGGTCATATGCGTTTTTGACAAATCTTCCAGCGTATTCCTTATAGAGTTCTACATTTACCTTTTCTTTCAAAAATTTCGGGTCAAGATCTTCTGTTTTGTAAAATTTTCCTGTCCTGTCTACCATTGCCTGCATTTGTCCATCTGCATCCATAACCATAAGCGGTGGAACTCCGTTGGTTTTGGCTACTCTGTCGTCATCTGCTCCAAATGTAGGTGCAATATGTACTATTCCTGTACCATCCGAAGTTGTTACAAATTCTCCCGGTATTACCTTAAAGCTGTTCTCTCCGGGATTCACCCATGGAATAAGCTGCTCATACTCAATGCCGCACAATTTTTCTCCTTTAATTGGAGTTCCTGTTTTCCTGAATGGTATAAGTTTATCCCCGGGTTTGTAATCTTCAAGTGCAATCTCTTCTGCCTTCTGATTGAAATGAGCGTATAGAAGTTCTTCCGCCAGTACATATATGGTTGGCTGGTGAGTATATGGGTTGAATGATATGACCTTTATGTAGTTTATATTTGGGCCGACACACAGGGCTGTATTTGATGGCAATGTCCATGGTGTTGTGGTCCATGCAAGAAAATGAGCACTAAGTTCGTCTGAGTTAAATTTTTCCGCTTTAAAAATAAATTCAGATTCAGTATCTCTTTTAATTTTAAACTGAGCAACACATGTAGTGTCCTTTACATCTCTGTAGCATCCGGGCTGATTGAGCTCATGTGTACTGAGTCCTGTTCCTGCAGCCGGTGAGAATGGTTGTATTGAATAGCCCTTGTAAAGCCATCCTTTTTTGTATATATCCTTCAAAAGGTACCAAAGTGTCTCTATATAACGGTTGTCATAAGTGATATACGGGTTTTGCATGTCTACCCAGTATCCCATCTGTTCAGTAAGTGACTCCCACTCCTTTGTATACTTCATCACCTCTTTACGACAGGCTGCATTATACTCCTCAACTGAAATGGTCTTTCCGATATCTTCTTTGGTTATGCCCAGCATCTTCTCCACTCCCAGTTCAACAGGAAGACCATGGGTATCCCACCCTGCCTTTCTCTCAACCAGAAATCCTTTCTGAGTTTTATACCTGCAAAATACATCTTTTATTGCCCTTGCCATAACATGATGGATTCCAGGCATGCCGTTAGCAGAAGGGGGTCCCTCCAGAAAGATAAATTTTTGCGCACCTTCTCTCTTGGTAACTGTTTGGGCGAAACAGTTTTCCTTATTCCATTTCTCTAATATAGAGCGATTTATCTCTACTGGGTCTAAATTCTTGTACTCGGCAAACCTCATTGTTGTTTCAATTTTGAATTTGCAAAGATACGATTATTCACTACTTTTGAAAAAAATTGATTATGGGTACCTCTCTTATCGTTGTAGATCTGATTTTACTTCTCATTTTTGTGCCGGCAATCATAGTAGGAATACGAAAGGGTTTTATAAGACAACTAGCCGGATTAATTGCCCTGATACTGGGTGTATGGGCCGGTTATCACTTTTCCAGCTTTCTGAGCGGAAAGCTTAACATCTGGCTGGACACAATATCTTCTTTTGTTGACATACTCTCTTTCACCCTGATATTCCTTGCAGTACTGCTAGGTGTCACTTTACTGGGGCATTTCCTTTCGGGTGTTATTAAAATTGCTCTTTTAGGCTGGCTCGACAAGCTCCTCGGGGTTATTTTTGCTATTATAAAGACTGCTTTTATTCTTAGTATTGTCATTTATATTTTAAATTCCTTCGATTCAATCTGGAGTTTTCTTCCTAAAAAAAGTCTTGCTGATTCTGATGTTTATCTGTTTCTTGAACGGTTGGCTCCTAAAGTCTTTCCATATCTGCAGAATTTAAAAGATATAACTTTAGATATCTGATCCTGTTTTTACTGCTTCGATTATTAATTTGTAAATCGTTTGCATATATCGTCAATTTTTCTTTTTATTTACAATTTAACACCCTCATTTGCACACTCCTGCATAAATTTGTTTCCGAAAGGGAGCAGGTTGCGGTTAGGTGATGATCTTATAGAGAGCAGGTAAGATCACGTTGGGTTTGATAAGTGCTCCCTTTCTTTATTTATTTTAATTAAAGAGAGACTTGCAAATGAAATTTTCCGTAAATATCAGACAACATGATATAAGTGACTGTGGTGTGGCATCTCTGGCTTCTGTTGCCGCATATTATGGCTTAAAGATTCCTCTGGCAAAACTTCGTTTGTACAGCGGAACTAATTCACAAGGTACAACTATAAGAGGCATAATAGAGGCTGCCGGAAAAATCGGCATGTGTGCCAAAGGATTCAAAGGTAAAGTTGCATCTCTCAACAAAGTTCCAAAACCTGCCATTCTACTTCTTAAAAAGGAGACAGGTCTGTTACACTATGTTGTTTTGTATAAAATCGCCCGGCAACATTATTATTTGATGGATCCTGCAGACGGTAATATGACCAGAGTGGAATCGGATGAACTGAATAGAGAATGGACTGGTTATCTTATTGTAATAGAACCTGATTCTGGTTTTGTCAAGGGTGTGGACGGTATAACGGTATTCTCAAGGGTGCTTGATTTAATACGCAGGGAAACTGGTGAATATCTGAAGATTCTGACAGCTTCTGTTGTGTACATAGTCATTTCTCTTAGCACTTCCGTTTTCATAAAATATATAATCGATGACATACTTCCTCAAAAGGATAGGATAATGCTATTCCAAATTGCCGTGTGTATGAGTGTCCTGATTATCTTATCGCTTCTAATTTCTGTATACAAATCCAGGATACTAATCAGATTATCGTTAAAAATCAACCGGAAGCTGATTCTTGCTTACCTAAGGCATGTTTTCAGACTACCTCTCTGTTTTTTTGAAAACAGAAAGACGGGAGAGCTTACGTCAAGAGTGGATGATGCATTCCGGATAGGGACGCTTCTGTCCGAACTGACGGTGAGTGTCACAATAAGCATTCTTACTCTGGTTTTCTCATTTATAATGCTTTTTACAATTTACTGGAAGCTTGCTTTTGTTGTGGTTGCATTTATTCCTGCTTATCTGATACTATATTGTACTTATGACAAGTTCAACAGGAAGATGCAGAGAAAAATAATGGAAGAGTCAGCTCAGTTTGAAAGTTCCATGATAGAGGGTTTGAGATGGGTGCGGAGTGTCAAGCATTTTGGTCTGGAGAGTATTACTGTATGCAGGATAAAGGAACGGTTGTTCAGACTAAATGATTTGCTTTATAATGCAGGTAAAACCGGAATTACGGTATCCGGAACCGGAGAAAGTCTGTCAAGAATATTATCTCTTTTGGTTTTATGGACCGGCGGATCATTTGTTCTGGCCTCCTCTATAAGTACAGGAGAGCTATTCTCATTCTTCACAATAACTGCAATGCTTTCATCGCCGCTCACTTCTCTCGCCGGTCTTAATGTTTCCATAAGGGAAGGCATCACTGCTGCAGAGAGACTTTTCGAGATTATGGACCTTGATATTGAAAAAAGCTTTGAAGGAGTTGTCATATCCCCTGAGAGCAGCAACTCCCTGAAAGTCGAAAACCTCTGTTTCAGCTATCCCGGCAGAGAACCTCTGCTTGAAGGATTCAATCTGGAGCTGAAAAGTGGAGAAATTACTTCCCTGATGGGAGAAAGCGGTTGCGGAAAAAGCACTATAGCCTCTCTTTTACTAAGGATCCAAAAGCCTGTAAGTGGTGTTATCACCTTGGATGGTATGAATGTAAATCATATCAATCTGGAGCTTTGGCGACAATGGGTTACAATAGTACCTCAAAATCTTGATTTATCGGGAGGAACTCTCATTGACAATATAGCCCCGGGAGAGTCAGATCCCGACTATAAATATATAATAGATCTCTGTGGAGAGCTCGGTCTTCTTGATTTTATACAGAAACTGCCCCTGGGGTTTGAATCTCACATAGGAGAGAGTGGTGCTTCTCTTTCCAGGGGTCAGCAACAAAAAATTGCTGTTGCCAGAGCTCTTTACAGAAAACCTAAGATTCTGATACTTGATGAAGCTACATCTTCGCTTGACAGAATTTCAGAAGATCTTATCCTTAATGCTGTCTTGAAGGCAAAAAAAAATGGCACTATGGTTCTTTTGATTACACATAATGAGGCATGTAATAAATATACAGACCGGCAAATACGAATTTAAAATACTGACAAAACAGAGGGTGCACACTCTGGGCAAACTCCTCATGCTTAACTGAGGATAATATTAACATTTATTTATTATGAAGAAAGAGTACGTAGAAAGAGATTGGGGGTTAGAGACTCTTGATGATGGTGAGCTTCTTCTAACAGGAGGAATAACATGGAGGGAGGTTTGGATACTTCTTGAAAAGATTGCAGAACTTGCAGATAAGGCAGAAAAATACTGGCCCAGCTTTAAAAAGGGTTTCCAGGTAGGATGGGAGGCAGCATAATGGAGACAATTTCATACTTAGAAAGCTGCAGGGTTTCGGGAGGTTCCGGTGCAGAATGGGATTACACAGCTGCTGAATACATAGGAATTGGTGTTGGATACGGATTGAAAAAACTTTGGAAGGCTTTTCAGTTCCTGAGTGCCAATATATATGCTATGCGCTCGAATCCTAAGTTGTTATATCAATAAGAACATCTATTAATTTTAAGAAATTGGGAGGTTGTAACAAAAAAAATTTAACTTTGTCAATTATGAAAATTTTTTACAAACTCCCAATTTTATTGCTCCTTTTTATCCCACTGACTCTCTCTGCTCAGAAGAGGTGGAGTCTGGAGGAGTGCATCAGATATGCATGGGATAATAACCTGACAATCAAACAGCAGGAAATCGCTGTTGAACAGAGTGTGAACAATGTACTGCAGTCAAAGCTTCAGTATGTGCCTACATTTAATGCATCAGTCAGTCATAGTATGAACTGGGGTCGTTCTGTTAATATGCAGGATTTGCAAATTATTGAGAATAAACTCAGTCAAAGTACTAGTGCATCGATGAGGGCCTCCATTAATCTTTTTGAAGGATTTCAGAAGGAGAATGACCTAAAGAGTAAAAAGATCCTGTATGAAATTTCCTTACAAAATGTGGGCAGAATAAAGAATCAGATATCTGTTGAGATATCAAGGGCATACCTTCAGATTCTGCTTACACGGGCAATACTGCAAACAGCCAGCCAGAGTATGGAAAGCGTTAAACAGCAGTCTGAGAGGACAGGAAAACTTGTTGAGGCAGGAAGCATAGCATACAGCTCCCTTCTGGAGATACAGGCTCAGCTTGCCTCAGAAAGAGTGCAGGTTGTGAATGCAAAGAATCAGGTTAACAACGCAATTCTGGCTCTCAAGCAACTACTGGACCTGAGCGGAGAAGCAGATTTTGATGTTGAGAGTCCTGACCTGGACCTTATGATTGTGGATTTTGCAGGAGAGTCCGTTGACAATCTCTTTGAACGCTCAAAGGAGCTGCCGGAAATCAAGAGTGCAAGACTTAGTCTGCAAAACTCCAATCTTCAGCTGGCCATAGCCAAAGGAAGCGTTTATCCCTCTTTGTCTTTTTCTGCAGGTTACGGAACATATTACAGTGACAGTCGTGAGACAAACTTCATGGATCAGTTCAATGAAAACAGAAATCCATCCATAAGCTTCGGGCTTAGCATTCCTGTTTTTAACAACTGGAAGACAAATACTGCAATAAAAAATGCCCGTCTGGGTGTCCGCAGTTCAGAGATTGAAGTCCGCAGCAAGGAACAGGTTCTTTATAAGGAGATTCAACAGGCAAACAGCGACGCTCTTGGATTTTACGAAAAGTACAAAGCAAGCTCACAGAATGTAAAGGCAATGGAAGAGTCTTTCCGTTATGTTCAGCAGAAATTTGATCTTGGCGTTCTTAATGCAACAGATTACACTGTTGCCAAGGCAAACCTTTTCAAGGCGCAGTCTGAGTATTATCAGTCCAAATATCAATATATTTTCCAATTAAAGATTCTCGACTTTTACAAAGGAATCCAGATAACTCTATAAATTATGAATATTAAGAAAAACACTAAATGGATTTTACTTTTTGCGGCAGTTCTGATCATTGTACTTATAGTTTATGGAACAAACAATAATAAGGACCGCATATCTGTAACTACAGAAACAGTAGGCAAAAAGACAATTATTGAAGCGATTCCTGCAAACGGAAAGATAAAACCGGTTGTAGAGGTTAAGATAAGTCCTGATGTTTCGGGTGAGATAATCGAGCTTAACTTTAAAGAGGGTGACTCAATTAAAAGGGGTGATCTTATACTGAAGATTAAGCAAGATGTTTATATTTCCATGAGAGACAGAGCCGAGGCTTCTCTCAACTCAATCAAGGCTCAGCTTACTCAGCAACTGGCCCAGTATAATCAAATTGAGCTTAACTATCAGAGGAACAAATCTCTTTACGAGCAAAAGGCAATTTCTGAATCTGAATATGAAACAGCCCTTTCTCAGTATCAGGTAGCAAAAGAACAGATTAAGGCTGCTGAATTCAACGTTAAAAGTGCAACCGCAGGTCTTAAGGAGGCTCAGGAGAATCTTGTAAAGACAACAATCTATGCACCTATGAGTGGTATTATATCAAAGATGAGTGTTGAGAGAGGTGAACGGGTTGTAGGTACCAGTCAGATGGCTGGAACGGAAATGCTGAGGATTGCCAACTTCAAGGAGATGGAGGTACTGGTTGATGTGAACGAAAATGATATAATAAGGATAAAACCTAATGATACAACAAAAATTGAGGTTGACGCCTACCCTAACAGGAAGTTCACCGGTTTGGTCACTCAGATTGCAAATTCAGCAAAAAACATAGGATCGGCACTTGAGCAGGTTACTAATTTTGAAGTGAAGGTTTATATTCTGCCTGAATCATATTCAGATCTTATCAAAGACGGTGTCAATCCTTTCAGGCCGGGAATGTCGGCATCTGTATCGATTCAGACTGAAACCAAGAAAGACATACTATCTTTACCTATACAGGCAATTACAACAAGGGCAGATCTTCTGACTGATTCTGTGAAGAAATCGCTTGGCACAAATGAAGCTGTGGAGCAGGTATTTGTAATTAAGGGTGACACTCTTGAGGTAAGGAAGATTACTACCGGGATTCAGGATTTGAACAATATTGAGGTGACAACAGGTCTCCTTGAAGGTGACGTTGTTGTTACCGGGCCATATTCTGCTATAAGCAAGACATTAAAAAGTGGCAAAAAGATTAAGATAGAAAACGACAAGGATAAATTAAAAGAAAAAGAGAAGAAGGTTGAGTAATATGTCCAATCCATATCTTCTGCTTATTGAAACCAGCACTGAGGTGTGTTCGGTTGCTCTCTCTGCCGGAGAGAGTATTATATCTTACAGGGTTGTCAGAGAGGCTAAGTCACATGCAAGGGTCATTGCTCTTCTCGTTAATGAAGTGCTTGAAGAGGGTGGGATGACTGTTGACAAGTGTGATGCAATTGTTGTAAGCGAAGGTCCGGGATCATACACAGGACTGCGTGTTGGCGTATCTATCGCAAAAGGTTTATGCTATGGGGCCAATAAACCATTAATCGCTGTAAGCTCTCTTGAGCTTCTTGCAAGGCTCGCTACAAAAGATGGAGATATTTTGCCGGGTTCGGTTATTGTCTCCATGATAGATGCAAGAAGAATGGAGGTATATGCAGCAAAGTTCGATTCATCATGCAATCCGGTATCTCCTGTTGAGGCAGTTATTCTTGATGAGACGAGTTTTTCAGCTGAGTTGTCCAAGGGACCGGTGATCTTTGCAGGTGAAGGTGCTCACAAATTCATGAATGTGATAAATAATCCAAATGCGCACTTCTCTCTGATTGATGCAGATGCCAGAGGAATGGTAAAATCTGCTCTCAAAAAGTATTATAAGGGCGATTTTGTTGATGTTGCATACTTTGAACCTTTTTATCTAAAGGATTTTGTAGCCGGGATAACAAAAAAGAGGGTGTTGTAAGCATCTAGAATTTATCTGTCAAGATATCCGGGATTCTCCATGGAATGTCCATTCTTACGCTGGCAGCTGCGTTAGTAGTTGTCAGATATCCGGTCATATGCACATGAATCTAATAATCAACCCGTTTCGTAAGTATAAGTAAATAGTGAGCAATGTATTGTCCACAAGCGACAATGACGCCTCCACCATCCATGGAGTGAAGGTTTACGAGAAGGTAGGGATTCTTGGTCCTAACAACACAGTTACCGGCTACTTCGAGCGTGCATACTACTATGATTACCTTGGACGGGTTGTACAGACGGTTGAGAAGAACCATCTTGGAGGTATAAGCCGTATAAGCACTAAGTATAACCTGGCTGGCAATATCCTTGCCCAGCATGAGTCACACCAACCTGGATCAGAAATTGCTACATTTGAATGGACAAAGCCCAATCTTACTCCAGAGATGAAAGAGCTATCTGATCTCAAGAAAAAGATCCAACGCATAGAGACGGAGAATGATATATTAAAAAAAGCTTTAGGCATCATCTCCAAGAGCGATCGTTGATTTACAGGTTTATATTTGATCATGAGCATAAATGGACGATTGAGATGATGTGCCGAGTATTGATGATAAAAAGGAGCAGCTATTATGCATGGAGACGCAGGAAAGATTGTAAAACGACCTCTTATAGAGACACTCTTGAGAAAAACATAAAAGAGGAGTATTTGCAATCGGAATGCCGCTATGGAAGTCCATGAATAACAACCGAATTGAATAGTAAAGGAATAAAGGTTTCCAGAAAAACAGTTGCCAAGTATATGAACAGGATGGGTATAAAAAGTAAATATTCGAAGAAATACATGACCACAACGGATTCCAACCATAATTATCCTGTTGCTGAAAACATACTCAACAGGGAATTCACTCAACTGAAGGATTTCTATATCTTACAAGTGTTATTGATCTTTTTGACAGGAAGGTTCTCGGATGGTCAATGAGTAACGGTCTGAGCTGTCAGAAAACTGTGATACCTGCCTTGAATATGACATTTAAACGCAGGGCAAAATGCAACGGACTGATATTCCACTCCGAAGGGGTATCCAATATGCCTGTAAAGCAGCTGTAAATACCCTGATATCACTCGAGGTAACACAAAGCATGAGCAGGAAAGGGAACTGTTGGGATAACGCCGTTGCCGAGAGCTTTTTCAAAACATTAAAGACTTAACTGATTTACGGAAGTAACAGATTAAACAAGGAACAAACAAAAAATGCAATCTTTGAATACATCGAATTGTGGCATAACAAAAACGGAGGCATTCAACCCTCAACAACCTCACTATTGATGAATTATGGGATAATTTTTATAAATCAAAAATTAATTAATTAAATGTTGCTTAACCTCTTGTCCAAAAAAGTTTGCAATTCCAGTAGCAATTCCAAAGAACCCCAAATGTTCATACAAACACTTGGGGCTTTAAGTTTATTTTTTACTCATTTAAAGTCCATTTCATAAATAATCGGGAGTTTCACCCGATACAAACAAAATAATTTGGGCTATAATGGGTAGTTGATTAAAACTTGATACCTTATTTCTGTTTCTTTATTTTATACAATTTATAAATATAAACTATAGATATGTATAATAATATTAGAAAAAATAAGAATGATGACTCTGGGGCCTTATTAAAATTAGGCAATAGCACTTCAAATAAAGTTTGACTATCAAGAACATAACATCCGAAAACAAAGAAAATATAGGCTATTAATATTCTTGCTATAAAGAAGTATGTGTTTTTATTCATTGCTATTAGATTACAAAAGTTCCCAAATAATTGCTCCTATTGCACCTAATACTCCTCCTGTGGGTCCACCAGTTGCAGTACCAAAAGCCCATCCCCATACGATACTAGCTATCGAGTCATTATTAGCGGCCTGTCCTATTACCTTCCTTTCCTGAGGAGTAATAAATCCTTTTGTCATATTTTGGTTAGATATCGCTATTTCAATAGATGCTACATACAAAGATAGTGACTTTATACAACCATCCTTTATATTATCTTCAAAGTCTAGTTTATTCAAGTCATTTATTTTTCCTTTAATATGGTCTCTAAGTTCATCCAAATTTTTGCAGCTACTAGAAGTGCTAATAACCTGTTTTAAATAGTTTTTAACGTCTAATGGTAATTGTGCTCCTTGTGAAATCAATGAAGGAATATCATCATTATTCACTGATTTAGTATAAGGTATTGCAGAATTATAATAGAAATTTTTGTACTGGCTAACAGTATTATCAAAGGTTGCTATTAATTCAGAATCTTCTTCAACCTTAATATCATTATTTTTTTGACAAGAAGAAAACGAAATGGCTAATAATATCATTAGTCCAAATAATGAAAATTTCGCTTTCTTAAGCGGTGCGTTCCCAGTTAATGCAAGATAAACATGATCTGCAATATTATTACATAGCAAATCCATCCATCTACCACTATTAACATTGTTCTTTTGTTCAAAATCCATTGTTTTCATAATTTTTTAAATTTTTGTTATACAATAATGAACTGTCAGAAGTAAAGATATACATACTAATCAATATGTTCGCAATTTTTAAAAAAAATAATTATCGTTTTTAGTGTAAATATTCGCTAAAACTTGCGCCAGTATTATATTTCGGGAAACTCTAATTTATTTTAATTATTTTACCTGACAGTCAATCGCATAGCAACATGTGAAGAGTTTTGAACTATAGTTTATAAAGTACGAATTATCATAAGAGATCCAATACAAAGAATTCGCATTTTTGTAACTATATCTGCTTCACAAAACCTTCATAGGCATCTTTCTGGAATTGCTACATTTGAATGGACAAAGGGTTAAGCAAAAAACTTAACATTAAGACATGAAAACACAACAAATGCATTATTATCGTAAGTCAAGGGAAATGCGGTCAAATTAAGTTATCAGCTAGACAATATCAATGATCTTGCAAGGGAATTAGGTATCTGTTCTGAGTTGGTTTATCGTTGGCGCAGGGAATTAAAGGAGTACGGTATGGGTAGTTTTTCGGGACACGGAGTTCCCAATCTTACTCCAGAGATGAAAGAGCTATCTGATCTCAAGAAACAGATCCAACGCATAGAGACGGAGAATGATATATTAAAAAAAGCTTTAGGCATCATCTCCAAGAGCGATCGTTGATTTACAGGTTTATATTTGATCATGAGCATAAATGGACGATTGAGATGATGTGCCGAGTATTGATGATAAAAAGGAGCAGCTATTATGCATGGAGACGCAGGAAAGATTGTAAAACGACCTCTTATAGAGACACTCTTGAGAAAAACATAAAAGAGGAGTATTTGCAATCGGAATGCCGCTATGGAAGTCCATGAATAACAACCGAATTGAATAGTAAAGGAATAAAGGTTTCCAGAAAAACAGTTGCCATGTATATGAACAGGAATTGTTTCTATTTTACAATTCGTGATAGCAGTTTGTCCAGCTCAGCATTAAAGACATTCTTTGCAACAATGGTTCCACTCTTATCTATTACAAAAAGTGCAGGTATTTTTGTTACGTTATAAGTAGTTACAGCAGCTGATCCAGAACCCATTCCGTCACAAACACTTATCCAAGGAAGCATCTGCTCCTCTACTGCTCTTGCCCACGCTGTCTTGTCGGTATCTACTGATACCTGGAATATTTCCAGTCCCTTATCGCTGTATTTATCATATAACTGCAGAAAATCCTGATTGAGCATTCTCTGGTTGGCATCAGCCACACTCCAGAACGATAGTATAATTACCTTTCCTGATAATTCTGAGAGCGACCTCATTTTTGATTTTACATCGGGCAGCTTAATATCCGGGAATCCGGTTTCTGAAGCATCCAGGATTTTTGCATTGAACATATCCGATTTCTCTCTGTATGTTACCTCCTCCTTAAGCCTTGCAACATATGCTGATCCCGGATATTTTATATCAAGTGAATCGCACACTCTCTTAAATAACAGGACGTCTCTTACATCGGCAAAAATAGGCAGGTTGCTTGGCAACTTCTGCTATAAAAGTATGACGTTCGTACTCGAATTTGGATTTGTATAGAGGTGCTTGATAGAACTCTGCTTTTGTTTTACATACAGTGAGCCAAGCTCATAGTTTAAAGCTGTCCTTTTCTCTTCATCCCCTTTAGTGATTGCACTATCTAGCATATTTGCAAGTGAATCAAACCTTATTCTCAGGGTTTGGGTCTCACCCTCAATCTGTGTAAGTAATTTTGTCTCTTCCGACCCCTCAGTCAATATTTTTTTCCCCAGAGTATCTGCTATAAGCTTAACATTGTCACCCGGCAAAAGAATAAATGAGGCTATTTTACGTTCATTATAATATAGATAGTAAAAGTTTGGAGTTTTATCTTTCAATTTGAGGTTGTAGTCGAATTTACCATCTTCAATTTCAATGGAATCTATAACCCTCTGGTTGTTTATATCCAAAACCTTTAAAACAAGATCTCCCTTGGATGTTCCTTCGATAATTCCCTTAATGGATGCTTTGTCTGTGGAACAGGCAAAAGCTGCAACCGCAACAATAGCTGTCAGGAAAAACTTCTTCATTTGTTTAATATTTAATGTTTGCAGAAATTGAATTTGCTATTGATGCCATCTCCTGACTTTCCAGTTTCATTTTGCTTCTCTTAAAGTCCATGTCCCCTTCGTTGTTCAAGGGAATCAGATGTATATGAGCATGAGGAACCTCCAGACCCAGGACGGCCACTCCTACTCTTTTACATGGAATTGCTGCTTTAATACCTTTTGCCACGACCTGGGCAAAAGCAAAAAGATCTGAAAGATCTTCACTTTCCAGATCAAACAGATAATCTGTCTCAACTTTGGGAATAACCAGAGTGTGGCCCTTTGTAACAGGGTTTATATCCAGAAATGCATAGAACCTCTCATTTTCGGCTACCTTGTATGATGGTATCTCTCCTTTAACGATTCTGGTAAAAATTGTTGCCATTTCTATTTTGAAATTTCTATGATTTCAAATTTTATGAGTCCAGATGGAACCCTTACTTCCACTACATCACCTTTACATTTGCCTATCAAAGCCTTGCCTATAGGAGTTGCCGCTGCAAGCTTACCCTCTCTGAGATTTGCCTCTGACTCCCCGACAAGTGTGTAATCAACAACAGAATTGTTTACAAGATTTTTTAGCTTTACCTTGTTCATTATCTGAATGTGAGTTGTGTTGATCCTTGACTCATCTATTATCCTTGCATTGGCAATCATATCTTCGAGCTTGGCAATCTTCATTTCCAAAAGACCCTGAGCTTCCTTTGCTGCATCGTATTCGGCATTTTCAGACAAATCTCCTTTATCCCTTGCTTCTGCTATCTGCCTTGAGATACCAGGACGTTCTATGCTTACTAGCTGGTGATGTTCAGCCTTTAGTTTTTCTAAACCCTCGGCAGTTAAATAATTAATATTTGACATAATATGAAAAATTAAAAAGAATCCTGCGTAGCACAGGACTCTTTGTTACAAAGGTAATAAATTATATTTGGAATAAAAAAACTATCTTAATTTAATTCCATCGTTGCCAAGAAACACTCTTGAATCCTCTCTGTCAATGAAAAGTTGGGTCTTGAGCTCTTCAAGTGATTCAAAACGCTTTTCATTCCTCATTTTTCCCGCAAACTCAATTTTGAGTGGCAAACCGTAGATATCCTCATTGAAATCAAGGATATGTGTTTCAATGGACCTTTCGTTTCCCTGACCTATTGTTGGACGGGTTCCTATATTGGTTATGCCTCTGTATGTTTTTCCGCTGTAATCTACCCATACAGAATAGACCCCGTCACCAGGCACTACCTTGAGAGGTTCGTACAATCTGATGTTTGCTGTGGGAAAACCTATGGTCCTACCTATTCTCAATCCCTCAACTACAACGCCCTCGAGGCCATACCTGTATCCAAGCAGTGAATTCGCCTGTTCAACGTTTCCCATAAGCAAAAGCTCCCGTATTTTTGTAGAGCTTATTTTGGGATTTTTATCATCAGAAGATACCTCATCCACCCTCACCGGATTAATACCCAGTCCCCTTGCTATTTCAAACATCTCCTGCTGTGTCTGATTTACATCGCAACCTACACGGTGATCGTAACCTACCACTAATGTTGACACATGATATTTGTCGGAAAGATAATTCTTGAAGAAATCCTTTGTTGTCTGATTAGCAAAACTCTTGTCAAAAGGCAAAACGACTACTTCATCAATTCCATAATTCAATAAAAGGTTCCTCTTCTCATCAAGCGTTGTGAGAAGTCTGAACTTAGCCGCATCTTGTTGCAAAACAGCTCTTGGGTGTGGCCAGAATGTGAAAATCACTGACCTGCACCCCTGCTCACGGGCAAGTGTACAAACTTTGTTTATTACTGCCAGATGGCCCCTGTGGACGCCATCGAAAAATCCTGTGCTGCCTACAACCATTTTATTAAATCAAAATCTTGCCTGTGTGGGAGTTTAGGGTTCTTTGCATATACCCTGCCGGCAAAATTGTATACTCCTGCGCTTTCTGGAAGCATGGAGCATCTGTATTTTGCCACTCCTTTTGAATAACTTATAAAATCAAATTCATACTTGAATTGAATAACCATACGGTTATTATTGTCCTGCTCCGCAAAAAGCATCTCCAGTCCTATGTCTTCCGGTTTAAGGTCCCCAATCTGAAGCTCTACTTCGGCAACATATTCATTCCCTTTTGATATCTCCGATTTTGAATTATCTGGTTTTATATAACTTATAACCTCTATCAACGGCCACTCTCTTCGTACTCTCTTTTTCCAGAAGGCAAGCTCCCTGGCCATTGCATAGTCGTTTGCGCGTATTGCCCTGTTTCTTTCGGAAAGCGGATTATAAAACTGTACCTGATAATCGGTCATCATCCTGTTAGTTGTAAAGTTGGCCGCTACTTTAGCAATTGTGTTCTTTATAACTTCTATCCAGCCAACAGGCAGACCATTTTTAGGATTCAACCGGTAAAATAACGGAGCTATCTCATTTTCGAGCATGTTGTAAATTGTGGCTGCATCCAGTTCATCCTGAAAGTTCTGATCTTCGTATGTCCTTTCCAAAGGGAGAGCCCAACCGGCACCCTCCTTGTATCCTTCCACCCACCAACCATCTAAAACTGAAAAGTGCATCACCCCGTTCATTGCAGCTTTCTCTCCGCTGGTGCCGGACGCCTCAAGAGGCCTAGTTGGTGTGTTCATCCAAACGTCTACCCCCTGAACAAGGTTCTTGGCAGTTGTCATGTCATATCCCGGGATAAACAGAATCTTTCCTATGAATCTTGGCATGAGAGAGACCTCGACAATTCTCTTTATTAGATCCTGGCCTGCCTTATCGGCAGGATGTGCCTTGCCGGCAAACAAAAACTGAACAGGTTGGTTAGGGTTGTTGACAATTCTGTCCAATCTGTCGAGATCACGGAAAATGAGGTGGGCCCTTTTGTATGTGGCAAACCTTCTGGCAAATCCTATTGTAAGAATATCCTCCCTTAGGGCCTCCTTTACTGCAATCAGGTGGTGAGGAGCATAATGAGTATTTGTTGCAGGGTCTGAAAGCGTATGTTTTACAAACTTAATAAGTCTTGTCCTCAGTTTGCTCCTTACAGCCCATATCCTGCTGTCCTCTACCTGATATATACCTTCAAAACATGATTTATCGTAATTATGAGTAGCGAAGTCGCTGCCAAAGGCATCTGCATGAATATCCTTCCATTCAGGTGCGGCCCAGGTTGAGTAATGAACCCCATTTGTCACATAACTTACATGTAACTCTTCTGGAAGATACCCCGGCCAAAGTGGCGAAAGTATTTCCCGGCTTACTTTTCCATGCAGCCAGCTCACTCCGTTAACCTCCTGAGAGAGATTTGCAGCAAGGTTACTCATGGAAAATTTTTCCGACGGATTTGACGGATCAATCTTTCCTAACGCCATTAGTATTTCCCATGTAATTTTAAGCCTTTCCGGATAGTGGGCTATATAGCTTCTTAGCAGATCTTCCGGGAATGAGTCGTGACCTGCAGGTACAGGAGTATGGGTAGTGTAGAGTGATGATGATCTTACAACCTCAAGAGCTTCTGCAAAAGAGAGATTCTCATGTTGAATTAACTCTCTTAATCTTTCCAGTCCAATGAATGCAGCGTGACCTTCGTTACAGTGAAAAACATCGGATTTTCTCTTAAGTGCCATTAGTGCCCTTATTCCACCTATGCCTAACAGTAGTTCCTGTTTGAGCCTGTTCTCCTGGTCGCCTCCATAAAGATGATGAGTTACCGACCTGTCTTCCGGCAGGTTATCCTCAAAATCGGTATCCATCAGAATTAGCTCTGTCCTGCCTACATCTACTCTCCAAAGGCGTGCGTTAAGGTTTCTTCCGGGAAGTGCTATACTGACAGTTGTCCAGTTGCCATTATCGTCTCTTACAGGTGTAGCCGGAATCTTCATGAAATCCTGGGCTTCATAGTGTGCAACCTGATCACCTTGCGCAGAGAGAAGCTGTGTGAAGTAACCATATCTGTATAGAAGACCAATGCCTGTCAATGGAACCATTTTGTCGCTTGACTCTTTAAGATAGTCCCCAGCCAGTACCCCAAGACCTCCCGAGTATATTTTCAGAGACCTGTCAAGACCGTATTCCATACTGAAATATGCGATTCCGGGCCCCTTCATTTTATTCTTTCCCTCCATATACTCCTCAAAATGAGCATACAGGGCATCCATTCTTCTTAAAAACTTCTCATCCTTTTCAAGTTCCTGATATTTTTTCACAGAGATCCTGTCCAGCAATAGTATAGGGTTTCCGAGACTGGACTTCCAAAGTTCTTCATCTGCGAGTTTAAAAACGTCAATCGCCTCCTGGTTCCAACACCACCACAGATTTCTGGATATTATATCCAGTGGTCTTAGCCTGTCGGGCAACTGTTTGTTTATCAATATTCTTGCCCAGTTTGGCTTGTTTGCTACATCTGCTCTGAAACTTACATGATCTTTTTCATCTGTAAGATATGTAAAAGAAACCGGTGCCGATGATAATTTTCCTGTTGCAAGTGAATATGCCTTTTTATAATATACTATCTGATTCTCCCATAAAGCAATTGTCGATATATCTCTTGCATTTTCGCGATAGGCAGACATATTTTCAGCAGTGAGTCCGGAAATTTCCAGTATTTTAAAGACAACTTCTTTAACCACATTTTCATATCCATCATCTGTTCTTTCAACTATGTCTATAGCCGGATGTTCTTTGTGGTAATGATCATTGACCCATAATCCGAATCCTGTAAGGCTGGTAGTAATAGTTGGAACCCTGAATGCAAGACTCTCCAGAGGTGTGTATCCCCATGGTTCATAATAAGAAGGAAAAATTGTAAGATCTAGACCTACAAGCAGATTATAGTATGTAAGATTGAAAACGCCATCGTTACCGTTAAGATAGGAAGGTACAAAAAAGACCTTAACCTTATCGCTGCTCTTATTGAAAAGGTAAAGCTCCCTTATTTTTCTCATTACCGGATCAAGCTCGGGATCGTTGAGTGTATGTGTGCAATTTGTGGTGTATTCCGATTTGAAATTCAGCTTATTGACAAGTTCCTTGTTTGGTCCGTTATTTCCTGCAGGAACGAAGATAAATGCGACAATCTCCTTTGTCAGAGATGTGTCGTTGTTCACCCGGCCCAGAGAATCAAGAAAAATATCAATACCCTTGTTTTTATACTCATATCTTCCGCTTATTCCTACAATTACGGCATCTTCCTTTATTGTGCATCCAGACATTACAGAGGCCATCTCCAGGAGTCTCTTTCTTGCATAGTCATGAAACTTCTGATACTCACTTTCCTTTGGTGTGAAGCTGTTTTCAAACCCGTTAGGGGTAACAATATCCACCTCTCTGCCAAGGAAATATTTACACTCCTTTGCTGTTATATCACTTACAGTTGTGAAGACATCACTTATGTTTGCTGCCAGTTTTTCCAGTGAGTGCTTTGCCATAACATTGAACTCTTTGGCCTTCTCATCCGGATTATAATGCATCATGGAACCATATAACGGATTGTTGTTGCTTGCCAGTGAACGTCCAAGTACTGTGGCATGAGTTGTAAATACCGTTGCTACAGGAAGATTTGCTGAATGCAGGTAGAGAATGCCCGCACCTGTCATCCATTCGTGGAACTGTGCCACTGCCTTTTGGCCGGGAGAGAGGTTGAACCGCACATAACTCTCAATTACTTTTCCTGTTGCATAGCCGAAAAGTGCCGACTCTACATAGTCCCACTGACCACTGATTGAATCTAACTTGTATTTGGTCCAGAAGTCGGTGAGGATATCATCTTTTTTTGTGATATAGGAACTGAAATCAACCAGAACAGCTATCGGGGTACCAGCAACGTTCCATCTGCCAACTCTGATCCTTAGACCCTCCTCTGCTGCCTGCAGCCTCCAGGCTCTGAGTAAACCGGCATCCTCTATGAATTCGGGATTCTGCTCAATATCTCTCCAAACATCGGGACCAATTAGTATATGGTTGTTTTGTAACTCTTTTGCCAGATTTAAAGCCTTAGTGGCTATAACAGTATGAATCCCTCCTACCTTATTGCACACCTCCCAGCTTACCTCAAAAAGGAAATCGGGAGATTCAATCATTTTCTCTGCCATTTTTTATTTTTTAGATTTTTTCTTAGGTTTTGATTTTTCTGCAATTATTGTTCCAATTTCCACCTCTTTTGCCGCAGATGCCTTTTCTACTCTTATCAGAAAATCGCTCACTACATTCATGTAGTTGATAAATGCTTCGTAAGGAGTATCATATGGATTGAAGTAATTGTGCACGGCTCCGTCCGAGAAAAATTTTGTACACATGTAGTAAAAATGGTCGCTCTCCTGAAGTTTTCTGAAGTCGGAGAGCAGTGACGCATTATTGGATGTTTTAACCTGTCGTTCTGCAGAATATATTTTATTGAACGCCTCGTTCTGCAGTTCGTTCCCAAGCCAGGCACTGGTATCTCTCTCCTCATCGGCCCATGAAATTGCAAACGGCACATGCAGAGGGGCAACCGGCTGATGTTTAGCGCAAACCTCACTTGGGGTGCAGAATTCGAAGTTTGTATTTGAGAGTATAGCCTCAGGCAGATATTTGAGAAACTGAAAAATACCGGAGGATGCCCTCTGATGCTCCCCAAATGTCTCATAATCCATAAACAGATTTACAACCTCGTCCTTTTCAAGTGATTCTGACAGCCAGCTGACATATTTATCTGAGGTCAGCGGCCATTTTGCCCAGGACTTGTCAGAAAACCTGAATGCAATGTCGTCACTCAGGTTGAAATTCTTGAGCAATAGCTTTAATCTTGGGTTTATGGCATTTGTGTACACATAGTTGGGGCTCTTCCACCCAAGAATGTGCTTTGCTCCTTCTGTCAGCATGGCGGAGAATCCAATATCTGCAACCATTGCTCCTATTTTATCGGAATAGATAAGTTCTGTGTTCCTGAATACCTTGGGTTTCTTTCCAAACAGAAGCTCAATTGCGTTTGAATGTTGTTCTACCTGTTCCTTAAACTCTTCAGGCGAGATAAGTGAGGAAAGACTATGAGAATATGTCTCTGCCAGAAATTCAACGCATCCGGTTTTGGCAAGTTCCTTAAAACTTTCAATTACTTCAGGTGAATATTTTGCTAACTGGTCAAGAGCGGCTCCTGATATCGAATATGCAATTTTAAAGGCTCCTTTGTGCTGCCTTATTAGATCCAGCATAAGCTGATTTGCAGGTAAATAACACCTCTCTGCTACTCTTCTCAATATTGTTTTATTGGCAAAATCGTCATAGTAATGAGAATCAATCCCGATATCGAAGAAACGGTAAACTCTCAATCTGTCTGGTTGGTGCACCTGAAAATAGAAGCAAATAGTTTTTTTCATCATAAACTGAATTTATGTTTTTCCTCAGATTTTCGTTCTTTTAATTACTGTTGCATAAATATCTGCCACCCTGGCTGCTGCATTGTCCCATTTCAGAGAGTTTACCTCATCAAATCCCTTTCTTACAGCCATCTGAGAAATCGCAGGGTAAGATAGCAGGGCATATATTGCGTCGGCCATTGCATCAATATCCCAGAAGTCTACTTTTATTGCATGATTAAGAACTTCTGCAACTCCTGACTGCTTTGATATTATTGTAGGAACATTTGCCCTCATGGCCTCAAGGGGAGAAATACCAAATGGCTCTGAAACTGAAGGCATTACATACACATCTGAATAGGCAAACAT
Organism: uncultured Muribaculaceae bacterium; assembly: GCA_964599025.1. GTDB lineage: Bacteria > Bacteroidota > Bacteroidia > Bacteroidales > UBA932 > Bact-08. The sequence goes on from CAZREC010000002.1 coordinate 25,010, forward strand.
CCTCTGGACATCTGTTCCTTTTAAAAAACCAGTAAAATGAAAACGGGTAGATATCCCAAGCTTTGCAACCCTTCTGATTGATCTGTTAAGCAAATCCCCGCTGCCTGCCATTACAAAGCGAACACCGGGATACCTCTTCAATACTTTATTTGCTGCCTCTATAAAGTATTCCGGCCCTTTCTGAAAAGTAATCCTGCCAAGGAACGTGACTATCTTGTCATCTATTCCTCTTGATACATCCATGCTTTCGACTGCTTGAAAATCCACTGCATTGTGTACTGTTACAACTTTATCCGGATGAAGTCCGTATTTGCTTATTACAATATTTCTGGTGAGGTTGCTTACGGCAATTACCATGTCGGCCTCTTTCATTCCTAATTTCTCCAGTTCGTATACCTGCGTGTTGATATTATTCCCGCTCCTGTCAAATTCAGTAGCGTGAATGTGTACCACAAGAGGCTTACCCGTAAGTTTTTTTGCTGTAACGCCCGCAAGATAGGTCAGCCAGTCATGGGCATGAATAACGTCGAAATCGTATTTGAGAGCTATCTCTCCGGCAACCATTGCATATCTCGCCACTTCCTCCATGAGGTTGGCCCCGTACTTTCCCGAGAATTTATATTTTTCTCCAAAATAGTGTTTGTAATCTTCAATCTGACCCTCCCTCTGCTCGGTTACCATATTGGAAAACTGAACAGGATCAAGATAAGGTACAAGATTGGAACCAACTCTTAAAAACTGAACCTTCTCCAGAAAATCACTTACGTTTTTCACAGTCTCCTGAACTACAACTTCGCTTGCATTTATTATACTGACTGAACTCTGATCTTCATCTCCGGCAGCGGAAGGCATTACAAACAACACTTCCACCCCCTGGTTTGCAAGACCCTTGGTGAGACCAAAACAGGCAGTTCCCAACCCTCCTGAAATGTGTGGAGGAAATTCCCATCCAAACATCAATACCCTCATTGTTCATTGTTTTTATATTGTTCAACTAACCTCATAGATCTCAGAATGGCTGAAACCGAGTTTGCATAGGATGTGCATCCGTGTGGCTGATAAGGAGGGTCACCGTCATATACCTCCGAAATTGACCCGATACAATGCACAGCCAGATCCTCTTCAAAAGCGTTTATCAATTCGGTGGCTGTATTTATGAACGAAGCTCCGTATAGCTTCAGAGATGCCTCTATGTAGAATTGAAGCAGCCATACCCTGGCCGTTCCCTGATGATATGCCATGTCCCTGGAATACTGGTCCCCGTCGTATTCTCCTTTATAATTCGAATTTCTTGGTGAAAGTGTCCTTATACCCCTTGTTGTGAGCAAAACCTGTTTTACATTCTGCAGCACTTTGGATTTAATGTCATCGCTGACCGGTGAATAATCAAAGGCGCATGTGAAAAGCTGATTTGGGCGGACATATTTGTTCTGACCTTCTGGACCAACATAGTCGGCCAGATAATCCTTAGTTTCAACCCAGAAGGCTTTGATGAAGTTCTTCTCGATTTTTTCCCTGACAGCTGTCCATTCTTTTACAAATTCTTTATCACCGGACTTTTGAGTCATCTCAAGAGCAAAACAAATTGCATTATACCACAGTGAATTAAGCTCTACCTGATATCCGGCTCTCTCTGTTACCGGAACACCGTTTACATATGCGTCCATCCAACTTGTGGCAACTCCTCTCTCTTCTGCCCAAAGAAGACCGTTCTCATGCATTCTTACATTGGTCCTGTTGCCATCTTTGTAGGAATTTAATATTTCCTTAAGCAAATCCCTGTATGTTTTCCATACTTTGGAAATGCTACCCAATGCCTTTGCATATTGCTGCAATGTCCAGAAAAACCAGAGTGGCACATCAGCCTTTTTATTTGTCTTTACAAGAAACTCACCGCGTTTTCTTACAATAGTATCGAGTACATCCCTGAATCTGGAAATATCTCTGTTCGAATACCATGTAAGTCCGGGAAGCGATATGAGGGTATCTCTCATATTTTTGTCCAGCCATGGATAACCCGCATATATGCTTGTTTCGTCTCCATCTTGTGTAATAAACTGATCGGCTGCTATCTGAAGACAGCTTTCATAACTGTCCCTGTGTCTTCTGCTATTGATACTTTGCCTGAATTTAAATGAGAGTTTTTCTGGATCTTCCTCTCTGGTTGATGCAGAAAAAATTATAGTCTGACCCTTTTTTATTGGCAGTTCAAAGTATCCGGGAACAAAGAGATCTTCCTTTGATTCATAGGCTCTCCTGCTCTCTTCGTTGTACTCTATATTGTAATACCAGTCTGGATTGGAGATAAACTCACTTTTTACATTCAACTGAAGGTTAAGATCGGGAAAACCCTCATACATTCTGAAGCTTCTTCCCTTTTCGATTTCCCTGTACTTTGTATCTGCCCCTATGTTTACCTTTGAAAGTGTGTGTATGTTCCTGAAGGCAAGGAAAGGCTTTAGTCTGAGAATTGTGGGAGAGTGTGCCTCCAGTAATGTATATGTTATAAGAACCTGTTCAACTTTGTTACATAACATCACTACTTTTCTGAGAACCACTCCTCCTACATTGTATGTTATTGCTACCACCTTGTCAATCTCAAAATTCCGGATGTACTTATGGCCCCTTGGTTCATATATGTCGCCATATCTGTGAATTCCAAGATTGAACTCTTTTCCGTGCTGTAACAGGGTTTCATCGAGAGAAGAGAGTAATACGAATTTGTCCCCGCCAAAATTTTGTATTGGCACCACAAGAAGTCCGTGGTATTTTCTGGTGTTGCATCCTACAATTGTAGTATTCAGATAGCTTCCCGCATGGTTTGTAGACAATACCTCCCGTTTTAGTGAATACTCCAGGTTAACCAACTCCTCTTTATTAAACTGTAAGTATGCCATATTTGATTTTTTTACGTTGCAAGATAACAAAAAAAAGGTTACAAAAATATATCATTTTCCTTTTTTCAAGACAATTGCAGTTCTGCTGGGAAGGTATAAAGAGAGTTGGTCCCCTTCATCAGAAAAGCAGGTGAAATAGTCCGTTTTCTCTGATACCCTTTCAAATCCTCCAAATCGTGCTGAGTCCGAACTTAGTACGATGTTGTACTTTCCTGCAGGTGCAAAAAATTTAAAGTCTGTATATGAACTGTTTGGACTAAAATTAAAAGCAAAAACAAACTCTCCCCGAGTGAAGATAAGTACCTGGTTTTGGTTGTTCTGATATAATGATTCAGGAGATGAACTAAAAATTTTACTGTTCTTAATCATCTGTATCATAGATATATCAAAATCAAGAAGGAATTTATACTTTAAATTTGCATTATCTGCCAGCGACCACTGCCTTCTTGCATAGAAAAAAGACCATCCGTTACCCTCTCTTGGGAAATCAATCCACTCCGGATGCCCGAACTCATTGCCCATGAAATTGAGGTATCCATTACCCGCAGTAGCAATTGTTACAAGACGAATCATTTTATGGAGAGCAATACCTCTGTCTATTATAAGATTTTCTGACGACCTGTTCATGGAAAAGTACATCTCTTTGTCCATAAGCCTGAATATTATGGTTTTGTCTCCCACCATTGCCTGATCGTGACACTCTGCGTAACTTATTGTTTTCTCATCCGGCCTTTTATTGGTAAGCTCCCAGAAGATCTCACCCACGTTCCACTCCTCATCTTTAAGCTCTTTTATCCATTTTATCCAGTGGTCGGCCACTCCCATGCTCATTCTGTAATCGAATCCGAAACCACCATCACTAACCGGAGCGGCAAGTCCCGGCATTCCGCTTACATCCTCTGCAATTGTAATTGCGTATGGATTGACCTCCTTTATCAGCTGATTTGCCAATGCCAGATATACCAGAGCGTCTTCGTCCTGGTTACCGTCAAAATAACATGAATAATCTGTAAAATCCCTGCCAAGTCCATGGTCGTTGTATATCATGCTAGTGATACCATCAAAGCGGAATCCGTCAAATTTGTACTCCTCCAGCCAGTATTTGCAATTCGACAAAAGAAAATGCAGCACTTCGTTTTTCCCGTAATTAAAGCATTTTGATGTCCATGCAGGGTGATTGCCCCTTGGTCCTTCATGAAAGTACTGGTAATCCGTCCCATCCAGTAGGGACAAACCCTCCAGAACATTGTTTACAGAATGCGAATGCACTATATCCATAACAACAGCAACTCCATGCGAATGCGCCTCATCTATGAGCATCTTTAACTCTTCCGGCGTCCCGAATCTTGAACTGGCTGCAAAAAAGTTTGAAACCTGATATCCGAATGAGCCATAATAGGGATGTTCCTGAATTGCCATCAGTTGAATTGTGTTGTAGCCCAACCTTACAATTCTCGGTAACACTTTGGTTCTGAAGGAGTCATAGGTAGAGATTCCAGCCTCCTCAGAACTCATACCTATATGCGCCTCATATATTAGCGGGGTTTTAATATTCCGATTTGCTTGATTGACCCATCTATATGGCTTTGGATCCCATATCTGTGCCGAAAAGAGTTTTGTATGAGGGTCCTGAATGCATCTTGTACAATAGGCAGGCATTCTTTCGCCCTCTCCCCCGTTCCAGCAAACAAGCCACTTAAAAAGGTCTCCATGTCTGAATCTGTCCAAGGGTAATTCCAGTTCCCAGTTTCCATTATCTATCTTTCTTAAGGCATACTCATCACATTTTTTCCAGTTGGTGACATCTCCTATAAGATAGATTGCCGTTGCATTCGGTGCCCACTCCCTGAATATCCAGGAATCACCGGTCTTGTGGGTACCGTAGTATAAATGAGAGTTTATGGCATTAGTAAGTTGTTTGCCATATCCGGATATCTCCTGGCTTTTAATGGCGACTTTCTGAAATCGTCTGAAGATATCTCCCTTGAATGGCTCCAGGTAAGGATCTTTTAACCAAAGCCCTAACTCTTCCATGATATCTGTTATTCTGTTAGTTTTCCAATCTCTTCCTCGTAGGACCTTAACTGTATCTGACAGTACTTCACCAGCTCCATCGCCTTTTTGACATCGCGGGAAATGGTTTCAATATCAGATGACGGATCCTCAATCTTTGCAACAAGCTCCTGTAACTCCTGCAGAGCCTCCTGATATGTCTTAACTTTAGTTTTCATCTTCTCTATTATTTACTGTGCAATTCAAAGCTCCGCCATCCATAATCAACCTTATCTCCTCTCCCTCCTCTACCTGGCTTACATGGCTGATTTTCCTCCCATCCTTAATAACAAGTGCATATCCCTTTGTAAGCAGAAGTAAAGGATTGTTTGACCGTACCCTCTGTTCAAGCATTTGAAGCTTATGATAGTTCATCTGGATACCGTTCTTGTATGAATTCAGCAACCTGTTTTTGACTGTCATTAAATTATTAGACTCATTCATTAGCCTTGTTTGTAAAGATACTGAAAGTCTCCTTGATAAAAAAATCAACTGCTGGTCCTCTTTCACAAAAATATCTACAATAAAGTCTGCAAGAGCAGTAGGGGTTTTCAACGATTTATGGGCCACCATATCTGCAATGTGATAGTCGTGATCGTGACCAATTCCTGTTATTACCGGCAGCGGAAACTGTGCAATATTTGCTGCGAGATTGTAGTCATCAAAACATGCCAGATCCTGAGCAGAACCACCACCCCTGAGTATTAACAAAATGTCGAACTCGTCTGATCTCCCGGCTACTTTATCCATTGCTTCAATAATTCCATCCGGGGCAATATTGCCCTGCATAGGTGCATTAAAGAGCTCTGTCCTGAATTTAAAGCCGTATTCGTTCATATGCAGGTGATTCATAAAATCTCTGTACCCCGCTGCCTGATCAGATGAGATTACTGCCAGTCTTTTAGGAAGAGGAGGCAGTTCCAGCGTGCTGTTCATCTCAAACATCCCCTCATTTTTAAGCTTTATAATGGTTTTCTGACGCTCCATCTCCTGTTCTCCAACAGTAAATGCAGGATCTATATCCATTACAATAAGCGAGAGCCCGTACAATGCAGAATACTGCACCTGGACACATATGAGTATGTGCATTCCCTTTGTTAGCGGCTGGCCGGCAGTTGTTTCGAAGTAAGGTTTAATAAGTCTGTAACTGTTCGCCCAGATAATGGCCTGAGCCTTGGCTGTAACAGAATCTCCCCCGACCGGCCGGTCCACAAGGTCGAGATAGCAGTGACCCGCAAAATTAGTTTTTACCTCACTTATCTCTGCTCTTATCCAGTACTTTGCATTGTTTCTGCTCTCTATTGACACCTTTATCTGTTCCTGTAACTGACAAAGGGTCATCTGCACCACTTCTCCCATTTTTGTATTTTTATGAAACTATCCATACAAATATAAGCATAATATTGTACCTTTGCCCGTCAGAATTTATATATGAAGATTACTCAGGCCATATTTTCCGGAAGCTGTCGCTTTCTTAAGGACAAACCTAAAGCAAGACTACCGGAATTTGCTTTTATCGGCAGATCCAATGTTGGTAAATCGTCTCTCATCAACGCTTTATGCAGACATGGCCAATTGGCACACACTTCATCAAAACCCGGCAAAACCCAGCTTATAAACCATTTTTTGATAAACAACTCATGGTATCTTGTAGATCTTCCCGGTTACGGCTACGCCAAACGATCCAAGAGCGACAGAGCAGTTCTTGTTGATATTATCAGAGGGTATATAAATGGATCGGAAGACCTGGTGAATCTGTTCGTTTTGCTTGATTCCAGGCTTGACATTCAGGATATTGACCTCCAATTTATACTGGAACTCGGCGATGCCGGAGTTCCTTTTTCAATTATATTCACAAAGTGCGACAAACTAAGTAACTCTGCCCTGGAAACTCAGATAAAAAAGAATCGCGAATCTCTTATGGAACACTGGGATGAGCTTCCACCTGTTTTTCTGAGCTCAACAGAGAGTGGAAAAGGGAGAGAGGAAATTCTTGATTATATAGAAACGCTTTTAAAATAACATAACATCACAATCATGGACCATAATCATAAGATACAGATTTTTTCTTGCCGCAATTCCAGATACTTAGCAGAGAAGATAGCAGCTGCTCTTAATCTCGAACTAGGTAAATCTACAGTTACGGTATTCAGCGACGGAGAGTTTCAGCCTGCCTTTGAAGAGAGTGTAAGGGGAGCAACCGTATTTATTGTTCAATCTACATTTCCTCCGGTAGACAACATGTTTGAACTTTTGCTTATGATTGATGCAGCCAGAAGGGCATCTGCCTATAAGGTTAACGCAATTATACCATATTTCGGATGGGCAAGACAGGACAGGAAAGACAGGCCAAGGGTTCCGATAGGTGCAAAACTGGTTGCCAACTTACTTGCTGCAGCCGGTTGTGACAGGGTTATGACACCCGACCTGCATGCTGACCAGATCCAGGGATTCTTTGATTTCCCAGTGGACCACATTTATGCCAGTTCAATATTCCTTCCTTACCTGCGCGACCTCAAACTTGATAATATGTCTATCGCTGCCCCTGACATGGGAGGTGCAAAAAGAGCAAATGCATACTCCAGAATTCTGGGATGCCCGCTTATCATATGTCACAAGTCGCGTGAGAAGGCAAATGTTGTAGGATCAATGACTGCAATCGGAGAAGTTGAGGGGAGAAATATTGTCATAATTGACGATATGATTGATACTGCAGGAACAATTTCAAAGGCAGCAGACATGCTGATGGAGAAAGGGGCAATAAGCGTAAGGGCACTGGCAACTCATGCAGTTCTTTCGGGTCCTGCATATGACAGGATTGCTAAATCACATCTGACAGAGGTAATAATCTCCGATACTATTCCACTGAGTACAGATCCAAATCTGGACAGAACCAAAATCAAGGTACTGTCTGTAGCTGAGATTTTTGCAGATGTTATTGATAAGGTATATAATTATAAATCAATCAGTTCAAGCTTTGTATTCTAGCCATGCTTATAGACAGTTCATCAGATATTGTTTACGAAAAAATCGTCAAGACACTCCGTAAATTCTTTAAGGAAGCCGGTAAAGAGAAGGGTGTACTGGGAATATCGGGAGGCATTGATTCTGCTGTGGTAGCAGCAATCTCAGCAGATGCACTGGGTGCGGGAAACGTACACGGGTTAATAATGCCGTCACCTTTTTCCACTATGCATTCTGTAACTGACGCCGTTGAGCTTGGGGACAATCTTGGAATTTCGTACAGCATTGTTCCAATCGAGGGTATCTTTAATAAATTTCTAAGGGAACTGGATTCTCTGTTTTGCGAAGAGACAAAAAAACTGACAATGGAAAACCTTCAGGCCAGGATAAGGGCAAATATCCTGATGTCTTACTCAAATCAGACAGGTGCACTTTTGCTGAACACATCAAATAAAAGTGAACTTGCGATGGGTTATGGAACTTTATACGGTGATTTGTGCGGAGCAATAATGGTAATAGCAGATATATACAAAGTTGACATCTACAATCTGGCTCATTACATAAACAGTATAAAGGCAGTTATTCCCGATTCTACACTTACAAAGGCTCCGTCTGCAGAATTGAGCACCGGCCAGAAAGACAGTGACGTTTTACCTCTTTATGATATTCTGGACCCAATTTTGCATTCACTTTATGAAAAGGGAATGACTCCCGAAGAGTTGACAGGTTCAGGTACAGACAGGTTACTGCTAAACAGGATCCAGCAACTACACAACGCATCTGCGTTTAAGGGACATCAGCTTCCTCAGATGATTCAGGTTGGAAATCACCCGCTTTTACCTCCGGGTAAGTGTGTGAGACTTACTGAATGATTGTTTAATTATTTTTAAATATCGCTTCAGAAATGTATTTATTTATATTATCGATGGCATTAGTGGGTTTATGTGTGTTTTTACTCTCTTTTAATATTATATTCCGAAAAAACGGACAATTTCCTGAAAAAGAGGTGGGACACAATAAAAACATGCGGAAACTGGGTCTGACATGTGCAAAGTCGGAAGAGAGAATATTATGGGGAAAGAGAGGAACACTCAGAAACGGTTTCAGGTATGATCCTCAAAGAGGTGTTCCTCGCAAAAATTTGTTATCTTTGCCCCCCTTATGAGTATAGTAGCTATTGTAGGTCGTCCTAATGTTGGTAAATCTACACTTTTTAACCGCCTTGTCGGAATGAGACAAGCAATTGTAGATGAGGTCTCTGGTGTTACCCGTGACCGTCACTACGGACGTTGTGAATGGAGTGGACGGGAATTTTCCGTTATCGATACAGGAGGTTATTCTGTAAATTCCGATGATATTTTTGAAGAAGAGATTCGCAAACAGGTGCTTCTTGCCATTGAGGAGGCAGATGTGATTATGTTTATGTGCGAGGTGGGGACAGGTATAACAGACTTTGACTCCACAATTGCAAATATACTCCGGAGAAGTAAAAAGCCTGTGGTTCTGGTTGCAAACAAGGTTGATACAGGTGATAAGTTCTATGATACTCATACTTTCTATTCACTCGGACTTGGAGAACCATATGCCACATCTTCTGCCAGCGGAAGCGGAACAGGCGATCTTCTGGACAGAGTTGTTGAACTCTTACCTGAGGAAGATAAGGAGGATCTGACACTTAATATACCTCATATTACAATTGTAGGGAAACCAAATGTGGGAAAATCTTCTCTTACAAATGCACTTTTAGGTGAAGAGAGAAACATTGTGACACCTGTTGCAGGAACAACAAGAGACTCTATATCTACGCGTTACAACAAATTCGGATATGATTTCATGCTTGTTGATACCGCAGGTCTCAGAAAACGCAACAAGGTAAGGGAAGATCTGGAATTTTATTCTGTAATGCGCTCGCTGAGGGCCATTGAACATTCCGATGTCTGCATTATGATGATTGATGCCTCTATAGGTGTTGAGGCTCAGGATATGGCAATCTTTAACCTGATTATCAAAAACAAGAAAGGCTGCGTTATTGTTATTAATAAATGGGACATCATTGAGGGAAAAACTGCCAACACCATGAAGGATATGACGGAAGAGATACTCAAAAAGATTGCTCCTTTCAATGACCTGCCGATTGTATTCACATCTGTAATAAACAAACAGAGAATTCTGGATGTACTCCAGGCAGCTGCAAAAGTATACGAAAACAGATCCAGAAAAATACAGACATCCAAGCTTAATGAGCTGATGTTACCGGAAATTGAGAACTACCCTCCTCCTGCATTGAAAGGTAAGTATGTGAAGATTAAATATATTACGCAACTTCCCACACCCGCACCATCTTTTGCTTTTTTCTGTAATCTGCCACAGTATGTAAGAGAGGACTACAAGAGGTTCCTGGAGAATAAATTGCGGAAACATTTTGAATTCACCGGAACTCCTATTCAGATATTCCTGCGTCAGAAATAAGTTTTGTGTTCTGGTATACAGGCAGCTTCAAGCTAAAGCAGGCACCTCCCAATTTTTCTGAAATATCATAATTGATCTCGCCCTGGCTCTGTTCCATTATGCTCCTGCATATTGCAAGTCCCAGGCCTGTACCGCCGGTCTTGGTGGTAAAGTTAGGTTTGAACAGCTTATGTGTAAGATTATCTGCAACACCAGGTCCATCGTCTTCGAAAGAGACTTCATAATAATTCCCGACTATCTTAAGTGACACACAGATCCTCCCTTTATCCTGATTTTCTACTGCTTGCACTGCATTTGACAAAAGATTGACAAAAACTCTCGAAAGCTGTGTCTTTCTGGCCATTGTATAAGCCTCTCTGGATTCGCTCTCGTATGAAATTGTTATATTGTCCCTTGTGTTGAAAAGAACTATCTGCTCCCTTATGAGGTTGTTTATTTCTACCTTGGTAAGATCTTCCGAATAAAATCTTGAAAAACTTGAAAATTCTCCCGCAGCTTCGGACAGGATATCAATCTGTTCTATAAGCGTACCGGCAAGTGCATCGAACCTGTTTGGCCAATCCTCAATTCCCTGACTTTTAAGTCTCATTAAATGCTGTATACTGAGTCTCATTGGTGTAAGCGGGTTCTTTATCTCATGGGCAATTTGTCTGGCCATCTCTCTCCACGCCTGTTCCCTCTCTCCCTGAGCAAGAATTCTGGTACTCTCCTCCAGGTCGTCAACCATTTTGTTGTATGCCGCTACAAGTATACCAAGCTCATCCTTGTTTGTATAATTGATATGTTCCGGTTTACGAGATATATCTAGCAATTCCATCTTTTTACTGATCTCTGCCAAAGGTTTTGACAAAGAGTTCGAAAGGGCAAGCCCGCCAAAAATTGCGGCCAGAAGAAGAAGAAGGTAAATGTTGACAATAGCTGCAATAATACTTGAAGAATCACTCTTCATGCCCGATTGCTTGGAAAAGAACGGAATATTCGCAATTGCAATAAGAACCCCATCCTGATTATACAGCGGTGCGTAAAGTGAGTTATATGAGAGACGTGCAATGTACTCTTTATTTATAAACTGCTTTTTGTTGTTATGGACAATCTGCTTGTATGCTTCGGGATTCATCCTCTTTCCAATAAGAAACCTGTCATATACCTCCTGTTGAGTAGTTCTTATAAGCAGACCGTCTGAACCATATACATTAATATCTATCTGTGTGTTGTTTGACAGGCGGTTCATTGCATTCAGCAAATCAGTCTTGTTGAATCTTGTATCGTTATATCGCTGGATATTCTTTACATAAAAGGAGAGGGTAGACTGTACGGTGTTCATTTTAGACTCCATCTGAGACCTGTTGTTCTCATTGAAATAGTTAATAGAGAACCATACACTGCCAGCTCCCATTGATACCAGGGCAACCACAAGTGAGGTAACAATAAGGGTAGTGATCTTCCATCGGAAAGATTTTTTTGGCAACTGGTAGAAAAACCTTCCGCTTCTGAACCTCAGTATTCCAAAAAAGAGCAACGAAAAGAATAGATATATGTATGAGAATGTTACAAAATAAGGGAATATGCTTCTCTCCGGCCTGCTTATAACCATCATGTTCTCCGGTGAGATCTTGTTGGTGAAATGTATATATCTGTCTTTCCTGGTCACATAATAACCTATTAAGGTATCTGGTTGGGCAACAATAGGATAATTATACCCTCCATTATATGTCACCAATCTGTTATTCAAATATTTGCCATAAGAGTAGCTTGACGGAATATAAAAATTGTCAATCTGAACATGGTTAAGTAAAGCTGCCGGATATCCTATTGTCTCCTTCATGAACTTGGAATCAAGTTCTATATACAGTCTGATATCTCCATTGCCAAAACCGGGATATGTGAATATTCCCAGATAACTGACCCTGCCGTTGTAATTATTAAGGAAGTGAAAACGTGAGCCTTCAACAAGCGGTATCCCATAGTTGAATCGCTCGTTTTCAAAGAAAAGTTCGCAGTCTACCAGTGGTGTGTCGTCTTCCCTGTCAAGCAACTGGCCTTTTATGCACTTGGTCCTTCTTATGTCATACCTTTGAGAGATGCTTCCGAAGTATGCTTCATTTAACCTGTCACTTATATATCCTTCACCTCCTTCGATATTGACAAGGAGCTTCAGTATCGGGTCTTTTGCAATAGAGTTCTCCATCTCCTTAAGTTGCAACTCCAGATTAAGATCTCTCTCTATCGACATTTTTGTGGTCCAGACCTTGTTCCTTTCGAGCTCTTTTTCATATCCGTTCATACTCACCGTTACAAGTGTATAAAGTGAGATAACTGCTACATAGATGTAAAGACTCTTCGTTTTGAGAAATGAGTATTTCCGTCTCTTGTGGTGAATGGGCCTGATAAGCTGGAACGAGAAAAGAAGTGCAAGAAAAAGAAGTCCGTATGAGACATAGACAAGAATTGAATAAATAGAAATTTCGTCAATCTTATAAAGCTCAAGTACAATATTTGAATTAATGATGACAGACTTAAGACTTATCTGAATATACGGAACCAGTAGTAGTGGAATAAGCAGAAACACTGCCGTCAATAATCTCCTTTTCCGGATGCCTGACCTCAGGAATATAAGGGCAAGACTCTTTCTGACCATAAAGAGAGCAAGTATCAGAAGGAAAATGAGGATATTGGTTATGAAGAGATCGGCAAGAGAGTTGAACAGACCAAAATGGGCATACAGGTTTGGGGAGAATAGTTCAAATTCACTTTGGGACTGTGAAGATTGGTATATTGCAAGAAATCTGATCACTACCAGACCCCCGAAAACAAAAAAGAACTCCTTGACACCTCTGTTTTCCTGTAGGTTTGAGAACAGGGCAATAATTGCCAGCAGCATTGCAAACCATCTAAGCATAGCCCCTGACTGTCCGCTATCGCTTGGAAGATTCTTCAGAACAGAAAACAATACCCCTCCATCCTTTCCATGCACAACATATGATTCATCGTATGTAACAGGTACAATTGATAGTTGACGAAGCAGGGAGAAATGGGGATTTACCTCACTTTTAAGAACATTGTTCTCTGTAGGGTAATCTGTCTGTATCAACAGTGCCGCAACAAGTTTCATGTTCCCCTGTGTATATTTTTTAACAATATACCATGCTGAGCCAAGACTCATATACTGTTCAAGCATTCCTGTATATGCAAGAGGTGTATTTGTAACTCCCTTGCTGTTAAGCTGGTTTATACGATAGCCAAAATCGAAATTAGCAATATCGTCATTTGCAATAGGCAGCTGGTTTATCCATGACTGAAGAGTATCGCTGTAATATCTGTAAATAACCATGTCCTCAGGAAAGTCCTTGAGTTCGATGAACATAGAATCGGGGATCTCTGCAGCCTTAATTACAAAATTTTCAAGTATCTGTTGTCTTTTGTGAATGTTTTTCTCAAGACGGGCTACCTCCCTGTCCATAGAGTCCGATGATGAGAATTCCAGGAACGAGACAATCATCAGGAGAAGTGCCAGCATCCATAGAGTGGCCGGTCTTTTTCGGATTATTACAGATAAAAGCTTGTTCATTCCTTATTTATGATGATATGGTTCGCCTTTGATTATTGTATATGCTCTGTACAGTTGTTCTAAAAATATAACTCGTACCATCTGGTGAGAGAAGGTCATTTTTGAGAGGGATATACTTTCATTTGCCCTTTTATATACCTCTTCAGAAAATCCATAGGCCCCTCCAATTGCAAAGACTACATTTTTTGTACCATGAATGCTCTTCTTCTCTATATGCGAGGCTAATTTTTCCGATGTAAACTCTTTACCACGCTCATCCATAAGAATCAATTCGTCATTCGGCTTTAAAATTTTTATTATTGCCTCCCCCTCTCTATCTTTAATTTGTTGCTGAGAAAGGCTCCCTGCTGCTTTAAGTTCCGGAATTTCAACTCTTTGATAACTAACATAATGCTTAATCCGCTCCTCATAGAGTTCCATTCCACTCCTTACCCAGGGGAATTCAGTCTTTCCTACAAGCAACAATATTATCTTCATTGTTACAAATTTAAGATATATTTCAGAAAATCTTTAACTTTATATCAAAAGCTTATGGCTTGATTTTTGCTTAATTTAACAATGTCGACAAATAAAATTGTTATGAGATCTATATTATTTTCTTTGGCTGCTGTTTTTTTGACATTTTCGCCTATTTCTGCCCAGACAAACCAAGAACAGGATGTTTTTGTTCCTATTGCAAAGTATTTCCAGAATGGAGACTCTGAAAAATTATCTGCCTGGTTTGCACAAAGTCTTGATATAGACATACTTGGTACAGTAAATGTATGCAGTAAGGCACAGGCAAAACAGATAATGAAAGAGTTTTTTTCCAATTACTCCCCAAAGAGCTTTGTTATTGCTTACAGAAGCGGGAAACCACCCATGAAGTATGCCATTGGTAATCTGAACGCCGGAGGAAGCAAATTCAGGGTTACCCTTTTTGTAAAGATTCAGGATGACGGTAATTTCATTCAGGGATTAAGAGTAGAGAAAGAGTAGACTACCTGAACACCGGTCTTGCATAAGCAATCACATCATCCTTTGTAATAACGTTATTGCTAAGTATAAGCAGTCTCTCCACAACATTCCTGAGCTCCCTTATATTGCCTGTCCATTTGTATGTAGCGAGCTCAGTGAGAGCTTCATCATCAATGGATCTGTGTATCATCCCACTCTCTTCACAAATCTGATCAATAAAGTGCCTTGCCAGCAGTGGAATATCTTCTGTCCTCTCGCTTAACGGCGGTACATGTATAATTATAACGCTCAGCCTGTGAAAAAGGTCCTCTCTGAATGTTCCTTTAGCAATCTCCTCTCCCAGATCCTTATTTGTTGCTGCAACAACCCTTACCTTTACGTTGATGTCCTTGTCGCTACCAACCCTGCTAAGCTTGTTTTCCTGCAGAACCCTAAGGACCTTTGCCTGTGCAGCCAGACTCATATCTCCTATTTCATCCATAAAGAGTGTTCCGCCGTCGGCCTGTTCAAACTTACCTTTATGTTGTTTTACAGCAGATGTGAAGGCCCCTTTCTCGTGACCGAAAAGCTCACTTTCTATTAGTTCTCCGGGTATTGCGGCGCAATTGACCTCAATAAAAGGCATGTTGTTCCTGCTGCTCTTTTCATGGAGCCATCTTGCGACCAACTCCTTTCCTGTACCATTTGAACCTGTTATGAGGACTCTTGCATCTGTTGGCGCCACTCTGTCTATCATGTCCTTGATTTTCATTATGGCGGGTGAGACTCCTACTATTTCCGGAATTTTTGCTACTCGTTTTTTTAAGATTTTTGTCTCCTTGACAAGGTTTGTCCTGTCTGTGGCGTTTCTCAGAGTTATCAGAATCCTGTTCAGGTCCAGGGGTTTTTGTATAAAATCAAATGCCCCTTTTTTAATACACTCTACTGCTGTGTCAATTGATCCGTGTCCCGATATCATTATAACCGACGATTCTACATTTGCTTCATTAAGCTTGTCAAGCAACTCCATACCATCCATGTTAGGCATCTTAATATCTGAAAAGATTACCTCGTAATTGTTGGAAGTAGCAAAAGCTAGCCCCTCTGCCCCATCTGCTGCAAGAGTCACCTCATGACCTTCAAATTCAAGTATCTCTTTAAGTGTATTCCTGATACTTTTCTCATCATCGATTATTAGTAGTTTCATAAATTGATAATTTGCTTTTTTTGTATGGATTCGGCTAATTCCGCCATACATCCCTCCTTGAGTGAGTATGACGACTGGTACAGCTCCTTAATATTGCACCTGTTCAGGACCAGTTGAACAAATATACTGCCAAGAACCATATAGTCTACTCTGAAAGGCGTCATCCGGGGCATCTTCATCCTCTCCTCTCTGGTCGATTTTATAAGCGTCTCATGAAGGGTCCTCAGTTTTTCCATTTCCAGCTCCCTCGCCGGCAGGGAACCGTCGTCATCTGTATACAGCAACTCCCTGAGGGTGTCAAAAGAGCCCGAAGAGCCAATCATGAATACGGGATTATACTGTTTACAGGCGATCCATAAGTTGTATAGCGTCTTTTCAAGATAACTTTCAATATCTTCAAGCTGTCTCTCTGAAATTGGATCGTCAGGATTAAAAATCTCCCTTAGCCTCACCACGCCAAGATTGAAGCTCTCTTTCCAGTATATTTTATCTTTATCTGCAATAATAAGTTCATTGCTGCCTCCTCCAATGTCACACATAAGGACTTTTTCGTCATACAGAAAAACCGACTCTCTGATTCCTTTGTAAGTTAGTTCTGCCTCCCTGTCACCGGATATGGTCTCAACCTCCACAGCAAATTCCTGCCTTATAATATTTGTAAAATCTGAGCCGTTTCGTGCGTCTCTGATTGCCGATGTAGCAAATGCCTTAATCATGTCTGCCCCTCCTTCTCTCTCCACCTCTTTCATCAATTTGCCAAACACTTCAACAGATGATTGTATAACCCGGGGTGTAAGCAAGCCGCTTGCAAAACCTCCTGTTCCAATGAAAGATGGCATTTTGACAACTTTTACTATCTTACATTTTCCGAAGGAAATGTCGGCTAAAAGCAAGTTAAATACATGGGTTCCCAAATCAAGGATAGCAACTTTCATCAATATTATTTTCGCAAAGATAATCCTTTTTTGTGTATGTTTGTCTTTATTAAATGAGCATGAATATTCCAAAAATCATTATAGCCATGGATGGCCATTCCTCCACCGGCAAGAGTAGTTTCGCAAAGATTATTGCAGCAAAGTACGGGTTAATTTATGTGGATACAGGAGCTCTCTACAGGGGTGTTACATTGTATGCCATAAGGGAGGCACTGATTGACTCTCTTAACCATATTGATACAGAGGCTCTGGCTAAGGCCATGGATTTTATTAATCTTGAATTCCGGACAAACAGCATTGACGGAAGAAGTGAGTTGTTTCTGAATGGTGAGTTGATAGAGAGAGAGATAAGGGGACTGGAGGTCTCCGGTAAGGTTAGCTTTATTGCCGCTCTTCCACAGGTAAGGGAGTTTGTTGATAATATCCTGAGATTATACGGAGAGAGAAAAGGAGTTGTGATGGATGGGAGAGACATTGGCACTGTTGTCTTTCCTGATGCAGAACTTAAAATTTTCATGACTGCAGATGCCGGCGTTAGGGCTGCCAGAAGGTACAAGGAGTTGATTGAGAAGGGTGAAAGTGCAAATTATGAGGATGTACTACAGAATATAATCCAGAGAGATTTCTTAGATGAAAACAGAAAGGCAGCCCCGCTAAAAAGAGCGAAAGATGCCATAATACTGGATAACAGCAATATGACTTTAGATGATCAGGTTTTATGGTTTGATGATATAGTATCCCGGCGATGGAACTAAAAGTTGAGGTTGACACAAAATCGGGCTTTTGTTATGGAGTCGTGCGAGCTATCAAGGAGGCTGAAGTCTTTCTTGACAGCAACGAAAAACTATACTCTCTCGGGTCAATTGTTCACAACAATACCGAACTCCGCAGGCTAAAAAAGAGGGGGATGGAGGTGGTTACACACAAGGATATAGAGCAATTGAAGGATTCAGTAGTATTCATAAGGGCTCATGGCGAACCACCATCAAGTTATGAGACAGCAGAAAGAAACAATCTTAAACTTATTGACTGCACATGTCCTGTCGTTCTTAAGCTTCAGAAAAGAATCAAGGAGAGTTATAATAAGTTGCGGAGTGTAAACGGACAGTTGCTTATATTCGGAAAATCCGGACATGCCGAGGTTAACGGCTTGGTTGGTCAGGTAGAGGGTGATGCGATTGTTATAGAGAACATTAATGATCTTGTTAAGGTAGATTTCAACCGGCCGATAAGCATATTTTCACAAACGACCAAAGATCCTCAGGAGTACAGAGAGATTTGTGACATGATAAAAGAGAAGATTATCATGGCAGGAAGCTCACTGGATAACTTCAAATCACACAACACAATATGCGGACAAGTTTCATCAAGGCACCCTCATCTTAAAGAGTTCTCCAAAAAGCACTCAGTAATCTTGTTCGTAACAGGAAAGGAGAGTTCAAATGGTAAAATCCTGTATGAATGTTGCAAATCTGCAAATCCCAGATCATACAGCATAGAGAGTACGGAGGAGATTAAAAAAGAGTGGTTTATGGGTGGCGATTCTGTCGGTGTATGTGGAGCAACCTCTACACCCATGTGGCTCCTCGAAGACGTCGCTCAATTCCTCTCAGATAAACTGTAAGGTCATGTCAGATATTCCGGCACTTTTCTCAAAGGTAATTCTGCCCCTTAAAATCAGAAGCGATATATTTTATATTGTTCCTGAAAATCTGGCAGAGTCAGTTAAAATAGGGTCAAGGGTACTGGTCAATTTTGCCAACAGAGAATATAATGCAGTTATTTCCGGCCTGAGCAGCACGACTGAAGGGTTCAAAGGCTCTCTTAAGGAGATTCTTGCAACTCTTCCTCTACCCCCGGTAGGATCCTGTGAGCTTGAATTCTGGCAATGGATCTCTGATTACTATATGTGCACCCTGGGAGAGGTGTATAAGGCAGCATATCCTAACAACTCGGCTACTGAGAAACCGGTCCGGGTAAAAAAAGTGGCTCACCCTGCCGATCAGGAAAATGTGCTTCCATCTCTTTCTGACGAACAGAATGAATCATTCAATCTTATTAAAGATGCCTTTGCAAATAAAAAAGTAGCTCTTTTAAATGGCGTTACGGGCTCTGGCAAGACAGAAATATATATCCACCTTGCAAGTGAACAGATAAAAAAGGGAAAGTCATTTCTGTACATGGTTCCCGAAATTGCTTTAAGCAGGCAACTAAGTACAAGACTGGCAAAGGTATTCGGCAACAGGCTTTTGATATACCATTCAAGACAGAGCAACGGTGAACGTACAAGGGTTCACAATTTAATAAGCAATGGAGAAGAACCATATATTATACTTGGTTTAAGGTCCTCACTTTTTTTACCAATCAGAAATCTGGGACTTGTCATAGTTGATGAGGAGCATGATGCATCATACAAGCAGACAGATCCCGCTCCTCGCTATAATGCAAGGGACAGTGCCATTATGCTAGCTGGAATACACAAGGCAAACATTCTACTTGGATCTGCGACTCCTTCTTTAGAGAGTATCTATAACGCCTACACCGGCAGATACACGTTGATTGAACTCAAAGAGAAGTATTTTGGTGCAATCCCTCCTGTTATTGAGATTATTGACACTATCAGGGAATCGAAAAGAGGAAGAATGGAGGGTGTTTTTTCCTCATCCATGCTTAAAAGTATTGAGGATACAATTGCTGCCGGAGAACAGGTGCTCATTTTCAGAAACAGGCGTTCATACTCGCCAACTGTACAATGTCTCTACTGCGGGGATATCCCGATGTGCCCGCACTGCAATGTCTCGCTGAGCTATCACAAGTCAAGAGAAGAATTAAGGTGCCACTACTGCGATCATCATATAAGGTTCAGCACCATCTGTTCTAAATGCGGTAAACCCGGATTGAAAGACAGAGGAACAGGAACAGAAAAAATCGAAGAGTTGGTTAATTTACGTTTCCCTTATGCAAGAGTAGACCGCTTTGATTTCGAAACAACAAGAAGTAAATTGAGAGAGAACAGGATATTGAAGGATTTTGCACAACATAAACTTGATATTCTGGTTGGTACCCAGATGATAAGTAAGGGGTTCGACTTCGAAAACCTCTCTCTTATATGCCTCCTACAAGCAGACAGTATGCTTGCAATGCAGGATTTCAGGGCAAACGAAAGAGCCCTGCAACTTCTTATACAACTCTCCGGGAGAGCAGGGCGAAAGTATAAGCAGGGAAAAATAATTATTCAGACAGCTCAGGCGGAACATCCTGTATACAAGAGTTTTATTGATGATCAAGAGGCTGTTTCAGAACTGCTTAAGGAGAGAAAAGAGTTTGATTATCCCCCTTTTGTCAGGCTGATTAAAATCACACTAAGCAGTACGGACAGAAATAAATTAAACCTGACTGCCAGTAAGATGGCAGAGTTAATGACCAACTGGGGAGTCAGGGAGTTTTCCGGGCCGTTCCCACCATTAATAGACAGGTTGAGAGGTGAATATATACTTCAGTTCTGGCTTAAACTACCTAAGGACAACACTGCTTCCACAATCAAGAAAAATATCACGCAAGGAATTGACAAACTGGTTATTAAAGAGTATTCTTCTGTTAAGATATCGCTCGATGCCGACCCTCTGTAACCAAATTGGTCCTAAACACAATAATATTAGTTATGCAAAAAAAGATTTTGTAATTTTGCATGTTGACTTAGCAAATAATGTATATTTTATCATATGGGAAAAATCATAGCAATAGCAAATCAGAAAGGTGGGGTCGGAAAGACCACAACAGCAATCAATCTGGCTGCCTCTCTGGCGGTGATGGAAAAAAAGACATTAATAGTTGATGCAGATCCTCAGGCGAACTCTACCTCGGGATTTAATTTTGACCCCGATTCCAACTCGCAGCTAACACTATATGAGACACTTATAGGAAACGTCAACATTAAGGACATACTACTGGACACCGATATTCCGGGTTTAAGACTTGCTCCTTCTCATATAAATCTTGTAGGTGCAGAAATTGAGATGCTCAACATCCATGACAGAGAGCTTGTTCTAAAGCATTCACTGGAAACCATAAAAGATGATTTTGACTTTATTATCATTGACTGTTCCCCTTCTCTTGGTGTTATAACCATCAATTCTCTCTCTGCTGCAGATTCTGTACTTATTCCTGTTCAATGTGAATATTTTGCCCTTGAAGGTCTGGGTAAGCTTCTTAATACAATAAAACTGGTACAGAACAGACTTAACCGCAACTTGCAGATTGAGGGCTTTCTTCTGACAATGTTTGACAGCAGGCTGAGGCATGCAAATCAGGTTGTAGAAGAGGTGAAGAATCATTTTAACGAAATGGTTTTCAATACAATCATTCAAAGAAATGTAAAGCTGAGTGAGGCTCCATCATTTGGGAAACCCGTGATTTTACATGACGCAGTTTCAGTTGGTTCAAACAACTACCTGAACCTGGCAAAAGAGATTATAAAAAAGAATTCATAGTTTAGAAAATGAAGAAACCTGCTTTAGGAAGGGGACTTGGTGCCCTTATATCGGATGCCGGCAATATGCAGTTCAACAGACCGTCCACCTCTGAGACTCCGCCGTCGCTTGCCTCAATTGCTGAGATACCAGTAGGGAAAATCGATGCTAATCCATATCAGCCAAGAAGCACATTTGATGAAGACTCTCTTGCAGAACTGGCAGAATCAATAAAAACGCTGGGTCTGATTCAGCCAATTACAGTAAGACTGGTTGAGGGTAACAGGTTTCAGATAATCAGCGGAGAGAGAAGATTCAGGGCAGCTAACGTTGCCGGTTTGACATCAATACCTGCATATATACGTAAAGCCGATGATCAGGGAATGCTGGAGATGGCAATAGTGGAGAACATACAGCGTGAGAATCTTGATTCCATAGAGATAGCACTCAGTTTCCAAAGACTCATAGAAGAGTGTAGTCTTACACAGGAAGCCATGGCAGAGAGGGTTGGAAAAAAGAGAACTACCATTACCAATTATCTCCGTCTTTTAAAATTGCCTGCAGAAATACAACTGGCCATAAGAGCAAAAATGTTATCAATGGGACATGCCAGGGCACTACTGGCTTTGGATAACCCCACGAAACAATTGAAACTCTGCAACCAGATTATTGAGCAGGATCTCTCTGTAAGACAGGTAGAGGCGAAAATCAAGAAAATGTCCGGTACCGACAACACTAAAAAGAATATTGACAACCATCTTGAACTGGACGATTCATATTTCAGGCTCCTTGATGTTTTTGGCAGATACTTTAATAACAACATCAGCCTCAAGAAGGGTGACAACGGAAAGGGGTCCATTACTATTCATTTCTCCGGAGATGAAGAGGTTGTTAATTTTTTAAAGGCTATAGAGAAAGCAAACATCTGACCTGTATGATGAGAAACAGGATTTTCATACTCATATTGGCTCTTTTGGTTACTTATTCATCAAAAGCTCAGTTCAGCGGAGGAACATTCGGTAAAGTTGGCCCTCCGGGATCAACGAATCAACAAAACAACCAGACAAACACAGAAGAGGAAGACTCGGAACCCAGACCTCCTGCCTACACTCTTAAAAGATACTTCAAAAGCCTTGCAGGTAAAGACTCTTTGACAATATCGCGTATGTGGGGTGGATCGATAATTTTACCGGGCACTGCTCAGATTTACAACAGAGATTACTGGAAACTGCCTGTACTGTACGGAGGTATAGCAACACTACTGTATTCCGGATACAAGAACAACCTCAAGTGGCTGGAAAGCGGAGATTCCAGATATAAGACAAACAGGGACCTGCTCTATATGGGGGCTATTTTTACATACTGGGGAGGAATAATGGACGGTGTTGTGTGTTACAAGCATCCTAAGGACATACTGCCTGCCCGTGCCTCTCTCTACTCTGCAATGCTACCGGGACTGGGTCAGGCATATACCGGGAACTACTGGAAGATTCCTATTTTTTACGGAGGTTTCATTACTTGCGGATACTTTATCTACTCCAACAACCTTCAATATCAGAGATACCGCGACCTTTTCAATGAGGCAAGCAAGCCGGGCTCGACTCTTACAGGAAGGTACAATGTTGAGACACTAAAGTATTTCAAGGACAGCTACAGACGTTACCGTGATTATTCAATCCTTTCCGGTCTTATTGTCTATGCCCTCAATATTATTGATGCCAATGTATTTGCTCACCTGCAGGATTTTGACATCAGCGATGACCTTTCTGCCTCATTTGGCCCGGGGATAATACAGCCCCTCAATTATCAATTTACTAACAATCTGAACCCTGCCTTTGGCGTTCAGATGAAATTAAACTTCTAAATAATGAGACTAAATACATCATATTCCACTCTTTTCAAAACTCTTTTAATTTCCCTTTTTGTTATATCTATCTCTTCGGAGGTCGCATACGGACAGATTTTCTCAAAAAAGCCAAGCCGTAAATCTATGGAACAAGAGATATCGAAGCTCAGGAAAGTAATTGACTCTCTTAAACAGGAACTGGAAATTAATGTAATTCCCATATCGGACACCGTAAGCAGCAATGATACTATTAATCCGGGTGCTCTAAGCTTTTTTGAGGGTGAAGATTTTATTGAGCCTGCTCTTCCTACTGACAGCTTGCTTAATATTTGGTATGTTCAGAAAAATCTCTCCTTGGAAAACAATTTGTCTGTAGATCTGGACAGCAGTAATTTTACTTCAGATGTTCCGGATTCTGTTTTCATCCGCAGGTTAAAATCCATGAATTCCTTCATTCCGCTTCCATACAATAATATTATCAAGAACCATATAATATATTATACTCAGAAGATACCGAACAAGATAGATCTTGTACTCGGACTGAGCAGCTATTACATGCCAATTTTCGAGGAGATTCTGGATGAGTACGATCTTCCAAAAGAGCTTAAGGTAATGGCAATAATAGAATCGGCACTGAATCCCAGAGCTACATCAAGGGTTAATGCAAAAGGAATGTGGCAGTTCATGTACAGGACAGCTTTGCAGTATAATCTTAAGATAAACTCCTACGTAGACGAGAGACTGGATCCTGTGGCATCTGCCCATGCAGCGGCTAAGTACCTGAAAGATGCATACACTATATTTGGAGACTGGTCCCTGGCAATAGCATCCTATAATTGTGGTGCCGGAAATGTGAATAAAGCAATCAGAAGGGCCGGTGGTTCTAAGGATTTCTGGAAGGTTTATCCGTTTTTACCTAGAGAGACAAGAGGTTATGTTCCCTCTTTTGTAGCTGCCCTCTATACTCTTAACTACTATAAAGAACACAGGATTAGTCCGAGACAAATCTCACTGCCTGCTCACGTAGATACTTTTATGATTTATAAGCCTCTCCATTTTGGGCAGATATCTGAGTTGGTAGGAATTTCCAAAGAGGAGCTTAGCGACCTTAATCCACAGTATACTAAAGAGATAATCCCCGGATCGGAGGGAGGAATGATTTTAAATCTGCCTTATAATTACACATCTGCATTTGTGGACAAAGAACAGATTATATATGGCTACAAGGATAGTCTGTACTTTAATACCATAAACGAATCCAAAACATCTTCATTCGAAAATACTTCTATAACACATACAGTAAAGAAGAATGAGACACTGAGCAAAATTGCCCAGAGATACAGGGTCAAATTGTCTGACCTGCAGGCTTGGAACAGAGTTAAGTCAAGCATCAGACCGGGACAGCGTCTTGTTATTTACTCAAACGGTGCTCCAAAAAACACAGTTGCTTCGGCATCAGGTTCCACATCATCAGCACGTTCATACTCTGATAAGACAACATCTTCAAATGGATATGTCTATTATACCATTAAGAAAAATGACACTCTGTGGGAGATCTCAAGAAAGTTTGATGGCGTAACGCTTAATGATCTTATGAAACTTAACGGGTTTAACAAGAAAAGCAAAATCAAGCCGGGAGATAAAATAAAGATCAAACCAATATAATATATCAGAATCTCCACATTATCTGGACTTTTGCTTCACTTTTAGAGGGACCCTTTATCATATCGGGCCCCTCTCCTGTTATATCCCTGTCAAGATATCTTGTTTGTGCCAGTCTCAGCCATAAATCAAAAGCCTTGATTGGTTTAAGATGTATATTTATGTACCATCTTAATCCTTTACCATAGCTTACAGGTACAGAATACCCGTAAAGCACATCTCTTTCGTATGAGTATATTCTCACATCCCAGACAGTTGCATTAAAGGCTGCCAGTCGGAGTGACATGTCAATTTTCTTATTCAGGGCCTCATATATAACTTCATGATAAAAATGAATTCCTGTATTTAATTTCGCTCCATCTAAGGCAACAAGGTCAACTCGGTCTGCAAACCTTATTTTTTTTGTAACCTTATAATCTACACTGTATCTTAACGAGTATTTTTTCATTGTCTGTACAAATTTTATTAAACCAGCAAAGCTCTTATCTCTTTTATAACAAGCAGTAACCGTAACGTTGTGATAACCACTGAGAATCTCCACTCCCGAAGTCAATCGCCAGTACTTGCCTGCATTGAAGGCAAATAATGCTTTTACTCCCGTTTCATCATTAGGCAGTACTGAACGAGATACCGCACCAGCAAAAGGTGCGTAGTAATTTTTTGAATAGTCCCTTATAAGAAATGAAGATTCAAATCGGCTGCAAGGTGAGTAAATTATACCGGCCAGCCAGGCAAAAGAGGCGGTATGATCAGATGCCACCTCTCCGAAAACTCTTATCTTGTCCAGTACCCAGTATATATCTATCGCAGCGTTCCCTCCATAGCCATTATGGTATCTGTCCTTGAATTGTTTCAGAGGATCATCTCCTCCGTATGGCAGATTATATTTGTACAGTATTGCTGTATATCCCAGCTTTATCCTGTCAGCAGAATATGATATGTTGGAGCCCAGCAAAGACCCCTTCAACGATCTCCTCCTCTCCAGGGTAGTGGTAGTATTATGCAGACCGGTTCTAAGAAGAGATGTGTATTTTCCGTCTTCATCAATCCGGGCATCGTATTTTCTGTTGGACAGAAACAGAGTTACCTTGAATCTCTTTAAATTGACAGTCGTCGAAATCCCTCTCATTGCTAAGTTCTCATCTGTCGAATTGTATGGGTTAAGACCCATCTCAGATTTTCTTAGCGACCTTGGTTCACTCGAAGAGCTAAGAGAAAAGGAGTTCCAGACAACCAACCCCTGTCCGAACCTTGCTGAATAGTCACCAATAACGAGAGCCTCAACCGGTCCAGTCTTACTTAGAGCAACATTGAAACTGCTGTAATCTACCCCTCTCTCACCTCCGTCCCTCTCAACTGTGAGCGCAAGCCTGAGTTTATCAGAAAAACTAAGTTTGTACTGAAGATAATTTTGACCGGGGGGACCAAGATACCTGCTGTTTGGATATTTCGTGAACTCCTCCCGTGAAATTGGGGTATAGCCCTGTTGTTTTTCAATGAACCATTTTCCTCTGGCTAATATCTGAGATCTGCTATCCTTAAGAAATGTCCAGTCTTTGAAAACCAGCTTTGATTCATTTGTCCCAGTACATAAAAAGGGCAACAGCATCTCAGCGACATCATGGCCGACTCCGGGTATCAGCAGTAACTCGTTTATGGACAGAATGGAACCATATTCCTTACGATAATCTATGATTGATTCTATCTGAAAGTCATTCAATATAACAAGCCTCTCTAAATCCTTTCTTGAGGCGTCGTTTATATTGAGAGGAGATACCAGCAGATTCTGATACATCTCGATTATCTCCTCAATAAAATCCGGTCTGTTCTCTCCTTCGGCTGTTATGCTCTCTGCATATTCCGAAATAATCCTGACGACCTCCTCAGGAATGTCTCTGCTTCCTGTACTCTGACAAAAAAGCACATCGCCACCAATAAGCAGCAATGCAATTGCAATCAACCCCCTCATAAATCCTTCCCCTCATAAAACTAAAAAATGATCTCTAATTGACTTTGAATTCGTACTCTACCTTTTCAAGTTCTTTATTAGCCTTGACAATTTTTCCTGCCAGTTCCGCCTTGAATTCTCTCATCTTTTCCATCAGTGTCACGTCTGCAGTAGCAAGTATCTGAAATGCCAGAATAGCAGCATTCCTTGCACCATCAAGCGCAACTGTAGCCACAGGTATACCGGAAGGCATCTGAAGGATGGATAGTACAGAATCCCATCCGTCTATGGAATTCGATGATTTTATGGGAACACCTATTACTGGTAGTGGTGTAAGGGCAGCAATGATTCCGGGTAAATGTGCCGCTCCGCCTGCTCCGGCAATTATAACTTTTACTCCTCTGCTGTCTGCTTTCTTAGCAAAATCCATAACTTGTTCCGGAACTCTGTGTGCCGATAATGCATTAATTTCAAACGGAACCTTCATCTCATTCAGAAATTCTGCAGCCTGCTTCATAACAGACAGATCTGAAGTACTTCCCATAATAATGCTAACTTGTGGATTCATTGGCTGTTCACTTAAATTGGTTTTAGACAAAATTAATACTTAATTTCGCGGGCACAAATATTTTTTAACATGGAGCGCATTAAACTACATGACAAGTTCTTTAAGGTATCAATTCCTTACAGCAAAATCGAAGAGAGCATAAAAACAGTAGCAGATCAGCTGAACAAAGATTATAAAAATGTTGAAAATCCGCTTTTTCTTTCCGTTTTAAATGGCTCCTTCATGTTTACTGCAGACCTTATGAAGTCTGTCAATTTTAACTGTGAAATATCATTTATTAAACTTTCCTCTTACAGCGGTGTTGAATCAACAGGTGAGATCAGGCAGATTATTGGAATCAACAAGCCGCTTAAAGGCAGATCTGTGATAATCATAGAGGATATAGTGGACACCGGAGCAACTATTGAGGAGTTATATGCTCTTTTAAAACAGCAAGAGGTGAAAGAGATAAAGATATGCACCTTGCTTTTAAAACCTGATGCATACAAAAAGGAGATTGATATAAACTATGTTGCATTAAAGATTCCAAACGACTTTATTGTCGGTTTCGGACTTGATTATAATGAACTTGGAAGGCAGTACAAGGATATATACGTATTAGACAATAGCGGAGCATGAAATACTATATAATTTTCGGCCCTCCCGGTGCCGGAAAAGGGACACAGTCCTACTTACTGGCAGAAAAATACCGTCTTAAGCATATTTCAACAGGAGATTTGCTACGTAAGGAGATTGAGAAGAAAAGCGAACTCGGTCTCCTTGCAAAGTCTATTATAGATAAAGGATGCCTTGTAGATGATGCCACTGTTCTGGAGATGATTAGAAATGAGATTTTCGCCAATAAGCCTGATGTTTCAGGATTTATTCTGGATGGTTTTCCGAGAACAATAGAACAGGCAATTGCTCTTGACAAACTCCTTACATCGTTAGGCAGAAAGATAGATGCTGTTATCTCTCTTGAGATTGATGATGACGTGATGATAAAAAGGATACAGCACAGGGCCAAGATTGAGGACAGAGTAGATGATATGGATTTTGAGACAATTCAGAACAGGATAATAACATATCACAGGAAAACTGAACCTCTGATAAAATACTATAAGGATAAGGGAAATTATTTTCCCGTGAACGGAGAGACTTCCATTGAGGATGGCTTCCACGATATATGCAAAATAATCAATAAAATAAATAATGAGTAGCACCAATTTTGTAGACTATGTCCGCCTTCTATGCCAATCGGGCAATGGAGGAAAGGGCTCCATGCACCTCCACAGGGAGAAATTTGTCGCAAAAGGAGGTCCTGACGGAGGTGATGGCGGTAGAGGGGGACATATAATTCTCCGGGGAAATAGTCAGTACTGGACGCTTATTCACTTACGATACAGAAAGCATGTGAGGGCCGTTCACGGCGGTGCCGGCAGCGGCACACTCTGTCACGGAGCAGATGGCGACGACATCTATCTTGAAGTACCACTGGGTACCGTAGCAAAAGATGCAGAGACAGGAGAGGTTCTTTTTGAGATAACTGAAAACGGCGAGGAGAAGATCATTGCAAAGGGCGGACGTGGAGGTTTGGGCAATGCCAACTTCAAAAGTGCAACAAACCGCACCCCAAGATATGCACAGCCTGGTGAACCAGGAATAGAGAACTGGTTTATACTTGAACTTAAGATTCTGGCCGATGTAGGACTTGTAGGTTTTCCGAACGCAGGTAAATCCACACTGCTTTCCACCATATCCGCTGCAAAACCTAAAATAGCCGACTACCCTTTTACTACTCTGGAGCCA
>CAZREC010000003.1:0-54139 GCA_964599025.1 uncultured Muribaculaceae bacterium
ACATTAAAAACCGAATTGGTTTTGTATCTGCCCAAGATGTTCAAATCTTCCAGCGTCTGCTTGTCAATGACAAATTTCATCTCTTCAATATGTCTAAAATACCTTCGTTATTAATTATAATCATACCATGACGGTCAGATGTAATGCCTGGAGTTATTTTGTATGTATACCTTGGTATAGTACCGTCCATTATAGTCGGAAGGTTAATGAAATTTATGTTGTTACACCTCTCCTTCAATGTTTCTCCTGCTTCAATAATATGAGTTGAAATTATGAATATACAATTCCTGTTTTCTGCAAGAGCCTCAGTGACGGCCACAGTTGCATCATAAGCATCCTTGACGTTGGTTCCTCTGAACAGTTCGTCAAATATTACAATCAGGTTTTTAGAACCTCCCACGCTCTCAGCAACCTTTTTTACCCTCATCACCTCGGCATAAAAGTGGCTGTAACCCTTGTTCATATTGTCAGGCAAGTTGATTGTCGTGAACATTCCGTTCTGAACCGAAAACTTTATATTGGCTGCCGGTACTGGAAAACCCATGTGAGCCAGATAGACTGCTATACCAAACGTTTTCATGAAGGTAGACTTTCCTGCCATGTTTGCCCCTGTCAGGAATATCATGTTATTTGTCTTGTCGACCTTGATTGAATTGCTCACGGGACTCTTTAAAAGAGGATGATAAACCTCCTCCATCTCCAATAAGTTAATTTCCGGAGACAAAGCGGTTGCATAGGCAAAATTCCTCTCTCTGGATACTTTCGCAACTGAGATGTATACGTCCAGATTATAAATATAGTGCAGAATCAACTTCAGTTTTTCTCTGAAGTTGTATCTGAACTCCTGATCGTATTCTGCTGTCTTAATATACGATAGCTTCTTACTGGAAATCTCCCAAAGCGACTCTTTAATACCCTTTATATTAAGCAACTCTGTCATAGCGTCCACCTGAGGCTGGTACATTTTCTCTATACCGGCCTTTTTCAAATCTGTCAGAAACTGATTTAATGTGACAAGTATTTCAATTACAGACTGGACTCCTTTGTTTATCTGCTTATATTCGACATCGGTACCTATTACATTCTTAAATTTCCTCTCAAGGTTATCCTGATAAGCCGACAATCTGGACCTGCTATCGGTATTGTTAAGATAAAACTCGACAGAATCAAATAAGTCACTTCTAAAGGGGAACTCTGTCAGATTATTCTGAAAATATCTGATTATCATTCCCCTTTCGTTTATCTCGTTCTCTTCCGACAAGGGATACATGAACATCTGTTCCAGAATCCGGGCTCCTCCATGTGTCATTGTCTTATTAAAGACACCATACACAGAATTCTCCCTGATTTTTCCGAATATCCCTAAGTCGTCAATAGTCTGTTTATCTATTTTAAAAATCATAATTGGTCTATCTTCCTTTTCTCCTTATCCACAAAAGAATGTAGAATATTATCATAGCCAGAGGGAAAAGACCGATAAAGAACCATCTTGCTGTGGTAACATCTGATATATCCATGGATATTGTAGTATCCGGAGGTGATGGTCTGCGTACATCAATAGGAACTTCATTGTCCGACATCCAGAAGAATGCGCCCATTATGAGGTAGTAATTTGCAGCAGAGACATCTTTCCTGCTTATGCTTATCTCTCCGTTGCTTATGCAGTCTGCATCTCCTAAAATCACAATTTTCTGTTCTTTTTCACCAACCATTCTGCTCAAAGAAACAGCAGTTGGCACCATTGACAACATCTCCTCTCCAGCTTTCGCGTTCAATTTTACTGTATCATCTGCAAATGCTGTAGTCTCCAGTTCGTTCCAGGTGCCTGTTGTGTCTGTGACAAACAATCTGGTTACCTTATATCCCTTGTCTTCTGTGTATTTAAGTCCGGTAGAGCCAGGCATGGTGGCCACGTAGTCTTCTTTGATCATCTCTTCCAGCAGATACATCATTTGTGCACCTTCGGGTGTAGGATTTGCAATAATAAAGTCAGGTGAAAAGTTAACACTTGGTTTAACCAATCTGCCAGGCATAAATTCAACACCAAGCTGAGAAACCAGCGGATTCATGAAACTTTGTCGGCCCGGTTCTCCGGCAATAAGTAAATTGCCACCTTTAGCTATGAACTTGTCAAGGTTTGACTGCTGAATCGCTGTGAGAGCACTCTTGACATCGGCAATTACAAGTATGTTTATAGTTTCGGGTACTTCGTTGTCAAGATTAACCTCTGCATAGTCAAAACCTTGATTTATAAGCGAATATCGGAATGTTCTCTCTTGTGCAAATATACTGTAGTCTCTGTCTCCTGCTTTTATGCACTCCCTCTCTCCATGACCTTTTACAAAACCTATCTCAGGGAGATCCATAACAAGACGCTTGAAAGCGGCTGTGATTTCTGCCTCTGAAGGGGTAACCTGCATATCATCAAATACGCGAAGGAATGTTTTCTCTCCACTCTCTCTAACAAGTGTGCGGACAAAGCGATTTCCTTCCGGTAACAGGTTTTCTATTGCCCTTATCTCAGCAGGGGTTTTGAACATATTACTGTCCAGTTTGAATGTCTTGGCATGCTCCAGCATCCTCTCTCTGTCGCTCAGTCCGGGATATCTCTTGTCGAGACTCGGATTGTTCACCTTATCATAATACCTAATATAATTCAGTTTTATATCTGGTTTAAACCTCAGGTATTGTTTAAAGCGCTCAATATCTCTAAGTTCTCCTTTTGGAAGTCCCAGATAATAATATCTGTCCAGGATATTTACATAAGTATTAATTGTAAGGTCGCCCTTCATCTGAGCAACTATCTTCTGACTGTTTGGGGTAAGCGTGTTCTGATTTGTCCTTGTTGCATCAAAATAGAACATCATTACCGGTCTTGAGCTTACATATCCTAAAAGCACTGCTATAAAAGAGACTCCGATATATCTTGTAAGAGATACACTCAGAGACGTTTTCTGTCTTATTGCCTTCAACCGCAAAATTGAGAGCGACAGGAAAAGACTTATTACTACCAGGAAGTAGAGGACATCTTCACTTCCTATCATTCCGTTTATGAACTCAGACGACCTGCCCCTTATCGACAACCAGTATGCAATATCTCTTACAAAAGCAATGTCCTGCCACATGCTGCCTACCATATTAAGGACAGACAATACAGCCAGCGACCCTATTGCTGCTACTACCTGATAAGAAGTAAGACTGGACATGAACAGTCCGATTGCAGCATAGGCACATATCAAAAGGAAGAGTCCAAGCAAACCTGCGCTTACTCCTATAAAGTCGAAGTTCCCTATTGTAAATGAGCTGAAAATCATGAATATCAGCAAAATGCTTGTTATAATTAAAGCATAAAATATCATTGACAGATACTTACCCAGTATAATTTGTGCATTTGTAACTGGCGATGAATAAAGCAGTTTTATTGAACCACTGCTCAGCTCTCTGCTCATCAGCCCCATTGTCAGCAACGGAATGTATAAGTACAGATATTGCTGTACAACCATAAACAATCCTCTGTGTCTGTCGGCAAACATTGTCATGGACAGATTTGAGAGATCGTACCCTAAAGATTTATATGTAATCTGCCATTCATAGACATTACAATATGCCATACTTGCCTGAATTGTGAATATTATAAGTATCAGCCAGGCTATCGGTGAATAAAACAGTGTCTGTAACTCTGCGCGAGCTATTTTATATATCATTTTCATAGTTTATCCTCCCTATTTAGCTTTTTTTGATAATTCTGCAAATATTGTATCTATTGAACTCCTCTCAAGGCGAATCTCGTTCAGTCTCCAGCCTTTGCTCACGCTGGTTTCAACTATCCGCTCAATTATTTCGTGATTATCAGAGAATTTCAACCTGTATTTTGTACCACCCAGCTCCTCTACCTCAAGAATTCCCTGTATAGATTTAAGTGCTTCAGCAGATGGCGCTTCCAACAGAGAAACAAAGACTGTGTCAGGTTCTATGTAATTATCAAATTCATCGACTGTTCCTGCGAATACCACACGACCCTCCTCGACCATTCTTATATGGTCGCATGTCGCTTGTACTTCAGATAATATGTGAGTAGAAAGCACAACTGTGCGCTCCTGTGATATCTCTTTTATCAGATTTCTTATCTCCACTGTCTGATTAGGATCCAGACCGTTGGTCGGCTCATCAAGCACTACCAGGTCCGGATTGTGAATGATAGCCTGTGCTATGCCAACCCTCTGCTGATACCCCCCGGAGAGGTTCTTTATAAGGCGTTTTCTGAAGTGTGTGATTGAACACTTGGTCAGAACACTGTCTACAGCATTCATAACATCCTTGTCGGGGATCATTCTTAGATTTGCAGCATACACCAGATACTCCTCTACCGTAAGGTCAAGATGCAACGGGGGTTTTTGTGGGAGAAACCCTATATGTTTCTTAGCCTCAATCGATTGTTCACGCATATCGATCCCTTTGATAAAGACACTCCCTTTGGATTGTTTAAGAACACCACAAATGATGTTCATGATTGTCGATTTACCTGCTCCGTTGGAGCCAAGCAAACCGAAGATACCGCGTCCGGCAATTTCCAGATTCACGTCTCTGATTGCCCATTGCACGCTGTACTTATGTGAGAGGTTTTCCACTCTTACAATTGGTTCCGTCATTATAGTTATATTTTAGTTTAGATTTATCTTCGGGTATGGTGCGATACCCCCTTCGACAACATTAATGTCAGAAGGTTTACTTTAGAAAAAGATTTATTGAAGCAACTGCTTTTCTGATTTCCCAAAAATAATTGATTCTGAACATGGTAGTGCCATTCCGGTATTTTCGTTCCTCCCTTGAAGAATATAACGGGGGGACGGGTCACCCGACTGCTCCACTGCCTTTATGCACAATTTTCCAATATCTCCTCCCTTGACACGATTCCATATTAAGGTAAGTTTCATGCCCGGGAACTTAGTGGCCATCTCATAATCCCCGTCACTGTCAATGGCAGAAAAAAGAGGGTCCCGGTTTTTACGTGATCCCTGTTTTATAACTCTTTCAATGGCATCTACCTTACCCTGCCTTACTGTTTTAACCCATCCCTGCTTATAAAGAGGGAGTATTCTTCCACCGGCATCAACTTCAAGCTCCATTGCCAGAACATGGTCGGCAGGTACATTGTACCCATATGTCCCGATACCGGAGAATACCTCAATAACCGGTTTATAGCTTGCCGATACTATAAAGACTTCAATTCCTCTCTTTGTAAGTGCAGAGATAAGGTTCTGCATCTCCGGGAAAATACGGAGACCCGATTTGTATGAATAACTGAGAACTCCTGTTTTTGTGTTCAACTCAGAGGGTGATATCAAAGTCTGTCTGCTCAGCTGATTACCCAGTTCATAAGAGATTGTCTCTGCGGCCATTCCCTTTATCTCACTTATCGTATGCCCGGCTAAAAGATAAAGTACCCATGGGTACCCGTACTGATCGCCAATACCTGATGTGGCACAGTACCCATCATATAAAAACGGTATTTTTACAATGAAGTCTTTGTACTGCGGTGTTACCTTGATGTCGGACAGTGACATAGTTCCATTGTCACCCAGATAATTATCATAGAGAAAATTGTAGTCGGCTATAAGGTCACGGTTGATATCTGCAAGAGGTATGTTATTGTAAGCTTCAGATAATCTTGTTATTCCATTAATATTGTCTGACAAAATTCCGGCAAACTGTTCCTTGGAAATTTTAAATCTGAGGTTGAACAACTGGAATCGCATCAACGCCTCTTCTGTATCAAAATGGGCGCATGTCTGGTCCCAGTCGAGAACAGCATAAGGTCTTTCGTCTTTATTGTAATATTTCCCCCCGCATCCATAATCATCA
Organism: uncultured Muribaculaceae bacterium; assembly: GCA_964599025.1. Taxonomy (GTDB): domain Bacteria; phylum Bacteroidota; class Bacteroidia; order Bacteroidales; family UBA932; genus Bact-08. The sequence goes on from CAZREC010000003.1 coordinate 5,863, forward strand.
ATCAGAGTGTTCAGAACCCGATGGTTCCTCTCCGACCAGTTAAGTCTTGCCAGAGAATCCTGCTCTATACATCTACATTTGCCACAGCTTACCGGAAGAAGCAAACAAAAAATTATAAATGCGGAATGAATGTTTTTCATCATTTACAATTCAGACAGAGCGGCCCCTATTGCTGTGGCGTACTCTGCATCGGCCGGGTATTCAAAATTGATCTTATACATGACTGATATCTCGTTCAGGATTTTACGGCCAATCATGTTTTTACTTCCGTTTCCTGTAACTATCACAGTATCTATACTTCTGCTTTTTGCAGCAAAAACCGATATCACTCCTATAACCTGATAAACCATATTTATCACTCCTAGTGCAATATCCTCTTTTTTTGCCGTATCAAGCATTTTACCGAAGTTTGATGCGGTCGATTTTTTGTTCAGGAAGCTTATATCTTCGTCTGATATATCCTCTATAAGCAGGTCTACCTGCTGAAGATCCCCCTCGTCGGCGAGTTTTAGAATGTTTTCGAATGTAGATGTCTTTAACAACTCTTTTGACAGTCCGGTAATTGTACCCCCGCCTATGCCTGTCCCTCCCAGGTGAGTGATTTTGTCTTTCCCTGCTTCAATAATAGATGTTCCCGTACCAATGTTCACAATTATAACATTCTCCCTTTTGGAGAGAAACATACCCCCGATGCCTATTGCGGTGATTTCATCAATTTTATGGGTGACTATCCCAAAGATTTCGTTGTTGATCTTTAATGCCCCTGCACCAGTAATGATTATTTTCTTAATAGAGGAGATATTTATATTGCCCTCCATAATCATCTTGCCCAGTGCTCCGGTTGCCGAAGTAACAGCATCAAAAGCCTTGGTTTTGATAGTTTTGATTATCTCACCATTGTGAACGGCCACCGCCTTTGTTGTAGTGCTGCCAATGTCTATTCCTATTATCATCCTTTGCAAAATTTATTCAAAGTTAGAATAAATTTTTGTGACAACTAGTTAGGGCGTTTGCCTGTCAGCGGGGTTATTATACTTGAACCGTTTTTCCCGTCTCGCTTTGCTGCTTTTGCCGCACGCTTCTCTTTCAGGTTCATAAGTGGTTCTTTCTTACTCGATTTCTCTTTTGGCTCTTTTTCTTTTGACATGATAATTTATTTTAAATCAATAATAGAGTAATGTACGGAAACAACCTGATGAATCAAAATTTATCTCTTAACTTTATACCCTGTAGTCTTGATAATTATTCAAATAGTTATGAAAATAAGAAAAAAATACAGCACAGCTGTTCCGGACCCGTTGGTTCTGGCTCTTGGTCTTACATTGGTTACTCTTATTCTTGCTTTCGTTTTTGGCACAAATACCGGACCCGGCTTTACAGGTATTGCCGATGTCCTGACTTTTTGGACCAGGGGGTTCTGGGATTTGCTCTCTTTCTCTATGCAAATGGTTTTAATTTTATTGCTTGGATATATGCTTGCACTGTCGCCTGTGCTTGACAATCTCTCCTCAAAGTTAGTGCGTTTCAGCAACAAACCTGTTCAGGGAACAGTCATAGTAATAATAGTTGCAATTGTCGTCGGTCTTATCAATTGGGGGCTTGCACTTGTGCTGGGAGCGGTACTTGTCAGGAAAATAGCGATTCAGGCAAATAAATCGGGAAATTCAATCAACTATCCGTTAATGGGAGCTGCTGCGTATGTTTGTATGATGATCTGGCATGGAGGATTATCCGGATCGGCGCCTCTTTCCGTGGCTGGTGAGGGTCATTTCCTGATGGAAAAAACGGGAATTATACCGTTATCTGAGACAATATTTTCACCAATGAACCTTACTGCCAATGCCCTTTTACTTATTCTACTACCTTTGGCTGCGTGGTTGTTTGCCAAAAAAGACACAATGCAGGTTCCTGCCGACTATATTAAAGAACAACACTCTTCCATGCAGCATGAAAAAAACAGATGGAGACCAACTTTTCTTTCATTGTTCGGGCTATTGATTCTTGCAGGTTTTATCTTTAAAACTTTCTTAAATAATGGCAGTAGCATAGGTCTAAACGAGATAAACCTTATTCTTTTTGCATTGGTGCTGATTGTCTTTCCAAAAGTTGATCAACTTACAAAAGCATCCGGAGAAGCAATCGGAAGCACTGCCGGTATTATTATTCAGTTTCCTCTTTATGCCGGCATTATGGGGATAATGCAATACTCCGGATTACTGGCTGTCATGACGGACTGGTTTGTTGATATCTCCTCCAAGCAGAGTCTTCCTCTTTTTTCATTTCTGAGTGCTTGTCTTGTAAACATATTTGTTCCAAGTGGAGGTGGTCAATGGGCAGTACAGGGTCCTTTATTAATTGATGTTGCCAGTCATATCGGGGTAAGTCATGCCCGGGTGGTTATGGCTCTGGCCTATGGCGATCAGCTTACCAATATGCTACAGCCATTCTGGGCATTACCCTTACTCGGAATAACAGGTCTGAAAGCTGGAGACATTTTTCGCTATTCATGGCGATTCATGCTTATCGGGCTTGTAGTATTCAGCTTAGTGGTTTGGTTTTTCTGACTGGTTGCCCAACTTTTTTAAAACCCAAGTTCTGCCTCGATCGGGCTAAGTGCCTCAAGTGCCATTGCAGTGAATTCGTCAAGTGGTATTCCAATGGCCTCACACTCCATTATTGCATCGCGGTTGACCGATGCTGCAAATAATTTCTCCTTCATCCTTTTCACTACAGATTTTGTCTTTACGCTCGATATCTTTTTGTCGGGGTATACTAATGCAACGGCAAAGATCAAACCTGTTATTGTCTCCCCTGCAGCAAGTGCATGATGAAAAGTTGTTGAACGTTTCTGCGCTGTCGCTTTTTCGTTGTGCAGAAGTACAGCCTCAATCAGCTCTTCGGGCAACCCTTCTGCCTTAAGCATATCTGCTCCCACCGGACCATGACGTAAAGAATCGCCATTGGTTATCTCTACATCAATATCGTGTAATAATCCAGCTGTAGCCCATATTTCTTCACTTTCGCCAAACCTGTTGGCTAGTTTCCTCAGTACTGCCTCTGACGCCAGACTATGGGCAATCATCTTAGGGTTTGTAATGTGTTGCTTAAGGAGTTCTAAATAATATTCTCTGTTTTTCATAATAATAACTACATTCTTAAAAGACAAATTTGTACATTTGTTGAGAAAATTGCTAATTCTAGAAAATTTATTGCCAATCTAATAATTAAAATATACTAATTATAATTTTTATGAAGAATTTAATGTTAAAACTTTTCAGCCTTGCCTTTATGGTTGCTTTATCAGGCATCTTTACCAGTTGTAACAAAGAGGATGTTAATGACGAAACTCCTTATGTAAGGCTTAGCAGTCAAACCCTTTCGGTAATTCAGGCTGGTGGGGCGGCTTCATTCTCAATTGAGTCAAACCGTGCCTGGACAATTTCAATTACTTACACATCAGGAAGCGACTGGATAGCAGCCACTCCAACTACCGGAGAGAACAACGGACAGGTAGCACTTACTGTTTTACCTAACACAGGCGTTGTCAGAGAGGCAAACATCAAAGTTGCCACATCAACAACATACGAGTACATAAAGATCCAGCAGGCCGGTGCAACAGCTAAAACATACATTACCGTTGCGCAGCTTAGGGCAAAGGGAGAGGTTACTGTTACCGACGATGTTTATATGAAGGCCAGCCTTATAAGTGACCAGGTAGGAGGAAACAGTACATCAAAGAAAAACATAGTTGTATCTGACGGTGCTGCAGGTATTGTAGTAAGGCTGGTAAACGATGCCTCAACAATGACCGTAGGAACTGAGTTGGAATTCAAACTTAAAGATGCAGTACTATCTAAATACAATGGACTTCTGCAACTTAACAACTTTGCAAATGCAAACATGACCACAACCGGGTCCAATGTTCCTGTGGCAGCAAAAGCAATAACAATAGCAGAACTTAAGGCTAACACTTACGAATCTATGTACGTGTCTGTTCCAAATGTACAAGTTGTAAATGCCGACCTTACTAAAACCATGGTTGTAGGAACATCGCATACCTCAATCAATATGGAGGCTCAGACCGGAGAGACATTTGTTCTTTTCAATTCATCATATTCTGAATTCAAGGATGTTGTTGTTCCTCAGGGAAGTGGCACAATCAAAGGAATATCCAGCATAAACAATGCAATAATCCAGATACAACCACAAAACAGGACTGATTTCGCAGCTCTTACAGGTACCCGTTTCGGAAACGCCCCTACCCTTACATATGGAACTCCTGTCCTTGCAGGGGCACTTAACAAAGGCACTGCTTTAACAGCATCAAACACAATAACATTGCCTTATAACACTGCAACTGTCGGACAGGCATACAGTATCTCTGTCGCAGTAAGCGGAGCGGGTTCTGCAGGAATCACAACTCCGGCAACTGCCAGCGGAACATTTGCAACTGCGGCAGGAAACATTGTAATAACCCTTGCCGGTACACCAACAGCAGCAGGAGCAGTTGTCTTTACAATTACTGGAACCGGTATTTCAACCCCGGTTGTTCTTAACGGAACAGTAACCGATCCTGCAACTACGAGCACTATGGCAACATGGACGTTTGATGCTGCACCTACGGCTTTTCCTATAGTTTCCTCTACTGCATCAACTGATGCTTCAACAAATGCATCCCTTAACCTTGCTGGATTTACCGCACCACTTCCTACAATCAACTATACTGCATCGTCAAAGACAATCTATGTGAATACATGGGCACAGGGTAAAGCATGGTTGTTTGCATTTACTCCAAAACAAACAATTGCCTCAGGTAAAACTTTGTCAATCACTTATAAGGGATACGGAAGCAGCACCTCTCCAAAGAATTTTGTTGTGGAATATTCTAAGGATAATACAAACTGGACAGCAATGGGAGAAGTAATCACCTATACAGCATCAATTGCCCCATACACACGTAGCATAGCTCTTACTGAATCGCTCAGCGGACAATTATATATAAGAATTAAGGTGAGTACCGCTGTTGCGATCAATGACGGGGCTGTAGCTGATGGTGGAAACTCTCGTCTTGCAGATGTAGTTATCTCTGTCAACTGATCTTTATAAACCATAAGTAAAGATAGCCCAATGAACTTTGGGCTATTTTTAGCTAAATATAAATCTATAAATGAGGAATTTCTTTAAAATTATCCGGATAATTGCCGCTCTGTCCATTTCAGGGACCCTGTTTAACGGGTGTACGAAAGATGATACTGAAACAATACTGACAGCATCGTTGACCAGTAATTCTATCGATGCAAACGTTACCAGTCAGTTTTTGAAGATCGAGTCGAATGGAGATTGGCAGATTTCTGTAACCTATGTTTCCGGAGAACAAAACTGGTGTTCCTCAGATGTTACAAGCGGTAATGGAGATAGAAACGTAATTCTGATGTTTTCAGCAAACTCCTCTGCCGCGAATCGTGTTGCTGAGATAAAGATTTCAAGCGGACAAAAAAATGTCACACTTACACTTACTCAATTGTCTCCTGTAAATGGCGGAGGAGGAAACACCGGGAATTTAAAGTGGCTGGAGATACCTTCCGGCAGTGTGAATTCAAACAGTGAGGTTGTCACACACACAATAACACTTTCGAACAAGACAGTCAGAAACTATTCAATGCTTTTCGACAAACAGGAGAAGATCGCATACTGGGTTGCCTATCCACACCATACCAGTTATATCGGAAGCACCGGCAGGACAGATAACTGGCAACGGGATCCAAAGTTCAGTGCTTCCAACCAGGCAAATCTGTTTTCCGGAATAAGCGGATACGACAGGGGTCATCAGATACCATCTGCAGACAGGACATGTTCGTATGAAGCAAACAGTCAGACATTCTATTTTACCAACATGACACCTCAGCAATCGTCCCTGAATCAGTATTTATGGGCAAAACTTGAGGGACAGGTAAGAACGTGGATGGAGGGCAGCGACACTCTTTATGTTGTTACAGGAGCAATACTGAAAACAACAGGTAAGAATGAGACGGTCAATTATGCAACCGATGCATCGGGTGGTAAGATTGCCGTTCCAAACTACTACTACAAAGTTCTCCTTAGACTAAAGGGCTCAAAGTATGATGCAATCGGCTTCTGGCTTGAGCACAGGTCATACGGCAACGTCCCCGCCAGTGCTGCCGAGACAAAATCCATAGATGACATAGAGGCTCTTACCGGATTCGATTTCTTCTCCAACCTCTCAAACGATGTTGAGAACACAATAGAAGCCGAATGGAACCCTAAAGCATGGAACTTATAACCAATAGCAGAATAATATGAACAGAACATTCAAAATAAAAATACTTCTTACAATCCTGCTGTCAGGGGCATCATTACAGCTTTTCTCGCAGGTAAAGAAGTATCCGGTTGTCTTTTACAATCTGGAGAACCTTTTCGATACCATCAAGTCTCCCAATGTAATTGATGAAGAGTTTACACCAACCGGTTCATACGGATGGAACAGTCAGAGGTACCTTAAGAAGATATCAAATATAGAAGAGGTCTTTTATAAAATAGCTGCAACTGCGCAGACATTTCCGGCAATTATAGGTGTATCTGAAATTGAGAACAGAAATGTACTGGAGGATATTGTTGCTGCACCAAAACTGGAAAAGGCAAGATATCAGATTGTCCATTATGACTCTCCGGATGCCAGAGGGATTGATGTTGCCCTGTTGTACAGACCCGAGATATTTAAGTATCAGGGTAGCCACCCCCTTAGGGTTGTAGTGGCAGATTCATCCGATTTTAAAACCCGCGACATTCTTATGACATGGGGAACAATAGAAAACGAAAAGTTCTACTTCTTTGTCTGTCACTGGCCATCAAGAAGAGGAGGAAGATCGGAGTTGTTCCGTTGCGCTGCTGCTCAAACAGCAAGAAATGCAATTGATTCTGTTATCCGTCTTGAGCCTTCTGCAAACATCGTACTAATGGGTGACCTAAATGACGACCCTGTGGACAAGAGTATAATTGAAGTACTGGGAGCAAAAGGGAAAATTGGCAAGGATGCAAAATCAGGAGACATGTACAATCCTTTCTATGATATGTTTAAAGCCGGTTATGGTTCTCTGGGCTATCAGGATTCATGGAACATATTCGACAACATTGTGGTTAATTCAAACCTGGTCAATCCTGCTGCCGGGAAGTTAAAATTATACAAGCCCGACTACAACAAGTATTGGGGAAATATCTTCAATCGCCCGTTTCTGGTAAACCAGAGCGGACAGTACAAGAACTACCCGTTCAGGACATATGTTGGTACAAATTTTCAGGGTGGTTACAGCGACCACTTTCCTGTATTTATTTATATAGTTAAAAATGAATAGTATGAAGATAAAAGTAACATTTATCGTATTGGCTTTGCTAACTTTGTGTTCTGTAACTCTCTCTGCACAGGAAGCAGGTATTAAAGGCAAAGTGGTAAACAGAGAGGGAAGGGTTCCCGTTCAGGGGGCAAAAGTTGTTCTGGTAACAGATATAGAAAAGGTTGTCCAGACATCATCCACAGGAGAGTTTGTGCTGACCGGCCTTCGTCCGGGAACATATTCACTTACAATAACTGCAGCTGATTTTCAACCACTTCAGATGAATGTAAAGGTAGAAAACTTCCTTAAGGATTTAAACTACATTACTTTGGTATCAGATGTGACCTCCGAAAAATCGGACGACCTTCTTCTTTCTGAGTTCGATACAGAATCGTCGAGCGATGCACAGGCCATGCCCGTTCTACTTGCCTCTTCCAAAGATGTTTATGAGAATATAACCGGATACAAGTTTGGCGATATCCGTTTTAAAAACAGAGGGTACGAATCGGCATCTGCTGCAGTATATCTGAACGGCATCTATTTTAACGATGCATTGAGCGGTTACTCGCCATGGTCACTATGGACAGGACTCAACGAGGCCACCCGTAATCAGGAGAGCACCACAGGCGTTGCCATTTCTGACTTTGGAATCGGAGGTGTAAATGGAACCACAAATATAAACGCAAGAGCTTCACAACTTCGCAAAGGATACAGATTCAGCGTTGTTAACGCAAGCGGACAGTACAGGACCAGACTTATGGGCACTTACGCATCCGGAGAACAGGACAATGGATGGTCGTATGCGGTTTCGGCATCGGCAAGACTTGGCGGGAACGACTGGGTAAATGGAGTATCATATAACTCATTCGCTTATTTTGCATCGGCAGAGAAAAAAATAAACGATTTTCACCGACTGGCTTTCACATTCTTCGGATCTCCCGGAGAGAGAGGTGTTCAAGGTTCTTCCACACAGGAGGTTTACGATATGGTCGGCAGCAATTACTATAATCCAAACTGGGGTTTCCAAAATGGAGAAAAGAGAAACGCCAGAGTCAGAAGCAGCCACGAACCGGTTGCTGTCCTTAACTATTTTTACACCCCAAGTGAAAAATTCAACCTTACTGCTGCCATCTCCTACCGCTTTGGCGGAAACGGCTATTCTGCCCTTGACTGGTATGATGCACCTGACCCGCGCCCGGACTATTACAGAAATCTTCCAAGCTATTTCTCCGACGATCCTTACAAGGCATCCTATGTTAAAGAGGGTTGGCTTAGCGACTGGAACATCCGCCAGATAAACTGGGACAGGATGTACAACATCAACTACGCAAACATACCTGTTTCAACAGGATCCAACTCATTCCTTGCAGGTAAGAGAAGGTCTCAGTATGTACTTGAGGAGCGTCATATAGACCAGAACGATATAAATGCAAAGGTACAGGCTACTCTTAACCTGAATAATGCAAGCAAACTTAATCTAGGAATAGACTACCGGTGGAACATGACAAATCACTACAAAAAGATGAAGGATCTGCTTGGAGGTGATTACTGGATAGATATAGACAAGTTTGCCGAACGCGATTTTGAGAGTGGCGATGTTATCCAGAACGACCTCAACAACCCAAACAGAGTTATAAGAGAGGGCGACAAGTACGGTTACAACTACAAGGGACATTTGAGAAACTACAAGTTGTGGTTTACCTACCAATATAATAAAAACAACATAGAGGCCTATGTGGCCGGAGAGGGAGGACACACATCGTTCTGGAGAGAGGGGCTATACAAAAAGGGACTTTTCCCGGACAACTCTATGGGCAACTCAGAAAAACTTAACTTCTGGACATATACCGCAAAAGCAGGTTTAACCTACAAGATTTCAGGAAACCAGATGGTTTATGGCAATGTTGCATATATGCAGACTGCACCGTTCTTTCAGGAGTCCTTTGTATCACCAAGGACGCGAAACAGTGTTGTGCCCAAAATCACAACCGAAAAGACATTCGGGGCCGACCTGAACTACTCTGTCCGCCTCCCGTTTTTAAAACTGAGACTGACAGGATTCTACACAACAATTAAGGACCAGACCAAGCTGATCAGCTTCTACGACGACATCAACAGAAGTTTTACAAACTTCTCAATGCGGGGAATTGACCAGCTTAATACAGGAATGGAACTCGGCTTATCGGTTCCTCTGTACAAAGGGTTGTCTGCCGACGGAGCAGTGAGCTACGGTTACTATGTATACACTTCAAACCCAGAAGTGACTGAGACTGTAGACAACAGCGATGTTGTTATACACGAGAACGAAAGGGTGTACTGGAAGGATTACAAAATACCCGGAACTCCGCAAACAGCTATTAATGTTGGGCTGAACTACAGATCTGCAAGTTATCTTTTTGCAGGTGTGGACCTCTCCTATTTCGACGCCATGTATCTGGATATGAACCCTATCTACAGGACAGACTTTGCCAAGGCCGGGTTAACAGCAGATGAGGCCAAGGTGTTGTCACATCAGGAGTTGTTCAACAGCTCAGTGGTACTGAGCGCCAACATAGGGAAATCGTGGTATGTGTTTAAGGATTACAATGTGGGCTTCAGCCTTGAGGTGAAGAACATACTGAACAACCAGAACATAAAAACCGGCGGTTACGAACAGATGCGTCTTAAGGTAAATGAGGACTCTTCTGGAAACGTATTGAATCACAGTCGTTTTGACTCCAAATATTTCTACATGTTCGGGACAACATATTATCTGAACCTCTATATCCGTTTCTAATTGAATAATTCTAATATTGCATATAATGAAAACATTAAATAAAATATTTCTGTTTGCTTCAATCTCTGCTTCTCTTATGATAGCCTCGTGCTCAGAGAAATTTGATGACCCCGCAGTATTTGAACCGGCAAACCTTACTCCTACAACAACAATTCAGGCTCTCAAGTCTCTTTACAACGGTGGCCCCTTTGAGATAAACGACAATGTTATAATTGGCGGAAAGGTGAACAGTACAGACGAACAGGGTAATTTTTACAGATCGTTCTACATTCAGGACGAAACCGGCGGCATTGAGGTGAAGATTGGCAAGACCACTCTATACAACGAATACAAGGAGGGTCAGACCATATATGTTAAAGCCAGACATCTTGTTTTAGGCAGCTATGGTGGAATGGTACAACTTGGAGAGAAATCTGTTGAGACATGGTATGAGACGTCTTATATAGAGACCGACCTGCGAATCAAGGAGACAATCTTCAGAGGCGCAACCGGTCCAAAATTGACTCCTCAGCTAATTAACACTTCGTCCGATGTATCTGTGTACAAGCTTGGAACTCTTGTTACATTAAAGAATGCCAAGCTCGTTAAGAAGAACATGGAGACTTGGGCAAAGAGAGCAACTACTACAACCGATGCTGTCTATGGCGAACACACCTATCAGGTTGCCGGTGGTTTGAATATAGTGGTCCGCACCAGCGGGTATGCAAAATTTGCAAATCAGCTTGCTCCGGCCCTAAACACCTACGCCGATGTTACCGGAGTTCTTACCAAATACGGAAGCACATGGCAACTAGTCCTAAACTCTCCGGACGGAGTGAGATCAACTAACTCCTTACTTTAGAAGATAATTATCTCTTTAGGTTTTAGGTTATTCTCCATGGTCCAGAAATGTGCCTGGCCATGAGTAATTCTAAAAAGAATCAGACTAGGGCTTTCAATTGACAAACCAAATGCTTTTAAAAATGGTCTGTCTGAAAGCGCCTTTTCTTTTAACTTTAGATCTGTCAGAAACTCCGCTTCGCCTGAAATCCGCAACATTGTTCCTATCATTCCTTCGTGTTTATAAAAACAGGCTTCAATTTTAGGATTTTTCTCAATTTGGTGCGGAATCTCTTTGATAGTACTGGTTTGAAAATAAAAGCCGGTTTCATCGGCAAACCAAAATCCAATCATTCGTACCCTTGGCTGGTCATTTTCAACTGTTGCCAAAGAACATATGGGATTATCGTTTGAAAATTTAATGCAATCTCGAATATTCATTTTCTTGTATTCTAATTATTTAACTGAGGGGACATACTATCTTTTGATACCCCAAAAGTATCCTGTTTTATTAGAAAAACAAAATTGGCATTAGATATTTTAGGGAAGCATGACTACTTCGATAAGATTTTTCTGGGAGATAATCTCATTGGCTAAAATTTTTATGTCACTGGAACTTATGGATTTTAACACAGTATCATAATCGGAATAATAATCTTCTCCATATAAATAATACGTTGATAGAACGGATGCCCAGTACTCGTCACTCTTTCGTGCTGCTTCTGCTTCTTTAAGCATATAGTTGACAAGCATATCCAGAACCTCCTGAGGCATCTCATTTTTTGCTAAATGTTCAACACAGGAATGTACTATCAGTTTTACACGTTCCAGTTTGGCCGTATCTGTATCGTACTTAATCTCAATTTTTGTCTGACCATCCGGAAAACGACTACAGCTTACGTTAGTACTCACCTCATACGTTCCACCGGCATCTTCCCTTACATTTTGGTTAAAAATCATACCTAATACCTGTTTAAACAAGTTTAAAGTAAGATCATTTTTAAGATTCCGTGGAATTATACCACTATAAAGTTTAAAAACAGATGCTTTAGGCGTTTGCATTTCAGCATGGACTGTTTTTAGATATTGTCCCTTTTGTATCAAATACGCATCATCTTGAATATCATATTTAAGCGGTTTACCGTTAGGCAATGATGCCAGATATTGCTCTACCAAGGGTTTTATTTTAGCTTCATCAATGGTACCTACAAAAGTAAATGTCAACGACTCTAAATTGGAGAAACAAGTTTTATACATTCCCAAAATGCGGTCGTAATCCAACTTGTCCACATCCTCCGGTTTCATTTTACGGATACGGGGATTATCTCCGTACATTGTATAAGTAATTGTATCGTTCATCGCAGAAAGAGGGTTCTCTTGCGCTTTTTGCAGCTGTTCATGTAATCGGGTAGTGTAAATAGAATAAGCCTCTTTGTCTTTCCTTGGAGCAGTCAATTGAAGATAGATGATTTGAAAGAGAGTTTCCATATCTTTAATTGAGGACCGACCTCGTATCTCCTGGGTCGTTAACGAAACAGACACCGACGCAGATGCCGATTTCCCAACCAATATTTTTCTTAAGTCATCGTTACTAAAAGAGGCCAATCCGCCTAAGCCGGCTACATTATTAATAACACTTGCGTTAAGAACATCCTTATCTGGAAATTGAATAATACCCCCTTTGGAAATAGCATTCATGGTTACCTGATCATCCTTAAAGTCGGTCTTCTTAAGTACCACATGTATCCCGTTTGAAAGTGTCCAGTTAGTAGTACCCCATTTGGCATCTGTTGTTACTTTTATAATTTTCCCCTTCTTAGGTGGTTTTTCCATTAAAGTTGAAGCTATTTTTTTTCCAATGTATGGTTGAGTTATTTCTTCTCTCGTTTTTTTTATCAATTCAAATACTGCATGCTCACTTGGATATGAAAAATTATCTTTTTGAGGACCTGCAATTGCTATTGCAATATTTTTATCAGAGATAATCTGATGCATATATCCGTTTATTTCTTTTGGTCCTATCTGTACCAGGTATTGCTTAACCAAATTATAGTTAGCCTCAATACTGGTTATTGGAGTTTTATTCAAAAAGCTCTGAACATACTGATTAATATAAGCTATGCTGTTTTGTTTATTTCTATTGTTATATAAATTTTCATATGAAGCCAACAAGGAAGCTTTGATCCTGTCTATTTCAGCATAGCTGAATCCATGTGTGTAAACTCGCATATTTTCCCTTAATAAACAAGCCAGACTCTCTTCTATTTTCCCTTCTTTAGGAACAGCACTCAACGTCCAGGCATCTTTAGTGCTGGCAACCAAAAAACTTCCGGCACCTGCTCCGGCACTGATAAATGGCGCATCTGCTGTTTGACTTATTTCAGACAACCTGTTCGACAACGCTTGTGATGCAAGATGTCGTAATAGTGATAGATATGTTCCCTGGCCGGTCATTTTGATACTATCCGGAATAACATCCTGTTTGAAAAAGACAGATACTGATGTTGAAGTTGCTTCAGGGTCTGTAATAATGGCAATCTGAGGCTCTTTATTATCTTGCACTGGATAATAAATACGCTCTACAGCAGTTGTAGGTTCCGGAATATCTGCAAATATTTCTTTTAACTTATTTTCAACCAATTTTGCATCAAAATCGCCAACAATGACAACTCCCTGCAAATCTGGCCGGTACCATTTATGGTAGTAATCTATCAATTCCTGATAAGCAAAATTTTCCACGACATCCATATTCCCAATAGGGGAGCGATTCGCATATTTGCTCCCTTTAAGAAAAACCGAGTAAAGCATATCTGTTACCCTGGACTGGGCACTATTCCGGGTTCTCCACTCTTCTTTAATTATTGCCCGCTCTTTATCAATCTCTATACTGTCCAGTGTCAGAAATCCTGACCAATCATGCAAAATAAGCAAGCAGGAATCTATTACAGCATCACTGGACAGAATAATATCTGACAAATTGTAAACCGTTTCGTTATAAGAGGTGTATGCGTTAATGTTTGTTCCAAACTGTCCTCCGTTATTTTCTATGAATGATACCGACTTTTTTCTGCCGGGGAAATTTACAGAACCATTAAACGCCATATGTTCAAGAAAATGCGCGAAACCAGATTCTCTATCCTCCTCCTGAATTGAACCGGTTTTTTGTACAAAATAGAAACAGGCTTTATTCTCTGGTATAGTGTTTTGCCTTATGTAATAAGAAATACCGTTAGGGAGCTTGCCATAACGGACACACGTATCTAACGGCAAAATACTTGAAGTCGGCTGGGCCATGACAGATCCAACCGACAACAAGCAAGTAAGGAAAAAAAAGACACTCTTCATCATTATACTTAACCTAAACCTAATTATTACGTCTCTTTATCCATACAAAAACAGCTAGAAACAACAACATACCTGGAAACACCCATTTCAATACAACTTTTATTATATAACAGCTTTTAGGTGTTATATAAATCTCTTTATCCTTCGATGCCGGTCTGCTTATATCAATTGGGTATTCATTATTTGACAACCATTTGAAAGACTTCACAATAAATGCCCAGTTTGCTGACATTTTGTCTCTGTTCATACTTAACTCTGCATTACTTATGCAATCAGCATCTCCCATTACAATTATATTCTGCTCTTTGTTTGCTGTTTTTTTATGTAATGCCAGTACAGTAGGTATCGAGGTCTCAATTTCTCCAAATGAGGTATCAAGCAAAGGAACCTCTTCTGTGAAATTTTTAGTGTTTATTTCATTCCAGTAACCGGAAGGCGCTGTTGCAGCTATTGGAATAATTTTATACCCTTTATCCGCAACAATTCCTAAACCACCCGCAGAAGGCATAGCAATTTGTCCTCCAAGGCTTGCGATACGTCCAAGTTCTGGTGATATTGTATCGCTCTGAGGGAGAATCGAAACGAAAGAGAGATCCGGCTTTTCAGATTCTGAAGTATGTACCAATGTGCCAGGTATCATGGTAATTCCTAGCTGGTTGATAATGCCATTAATAATATCTGACCGACGTGGTTCTCCTGCAATTATCATGTTTCCTCCCATTTCAATGTATTTATTGATTGAGCTCAACTCTTCTGGAGTATAGGCCGTCTGAGGATCAGCAATAAATAAAATATCAACATAATCTGGAATACCCTCTTTCGTAATTTCAATGGATACAGGATCGAATCCTTGATTAATCAGAGACTCTCTTTTTATCAATATACTTGTGAACATTCTGTAATTCAGATCTCCTTTCTGGTCAAAGGCTCTCTCTTTGTGACCGGTAACAAACGCAACTATCGGACGTTTGTTTATCAGGGACTTAAATGCAACAGATATCTCGCTTTCACTCGGGTAACGGCTGCCATCGTCATACATCCGGAGAAAAGCTTTTTTCCCGTCTTCGGTTTCAATTACCCTGACAAATCTGTTTTCCTCAGGTTTAAGGTCAATTATCTTGTGTATCTCTTCTGGTTTAAGAATTTTTTCAGGATTCAGATTATATACAACCGTCATCTTTTCTACCTGCTTAAGCATATCCTCTTGCGTCACCCCGGAACCTGTAATAGAATCATAGAAAAGGACATACTTTAGCTTCATATCCGGTTTGAATCGTATATATTGTTCAAAGTGTCTTTTTTCACTATTTCTATTATTAGGAAGGCCAAAATTTGCATTTTCATCCATCAAATTTACATAAGTGGTCATTTTCAGATCCCCTTTAATCTGAGACAAGATCTTTTGGCTGTTTGGAGTCAGAGTATGCTGTTTATTTTCTGTAGCGTCATAATAACACTTAAAAACAGGCCGAGAAGTTACATAGCCAATTAACAGACATACAATAATAAATCCTACATACTTAGTAGCTTGTACAAATTTGGTATTATTCTGCCTTCCTGATTCAAATTTGAAAATAGACAAACCAATAAACATGAAGGTGACAATTACAAAATAGATAAGATCTTCACTACAGATAAGCCCCCAAAGGAATTTGTCTGCCCGGCCGGAAATTGAGAGCCAGTATGATATATCCCTGACAAAATCTATATTCTGCCCTAACTTACCTATAAAATTCAGTACACTTAAGGCTGTCAGTGTTCCCAATGCTGCAATAATTTGGTAAGAAGTCAATGTGGACATAAACAAACCAATGGCAGCATATGTACAAAATAGTAAATATACACCGAGTATACCGACAAGTACGGTGGGTGTAAACAAATTTGGAACAAGTATCTCTGAAACTACCAACGGAACCACAAGCAATACACCTGTTAGCAAAAGGCCGTACAACATCATAGTTAAAAATTTCCCCAGTATGATCTGAGATCCGGTTATTGGCGATGATAGTAGCAATTTAACCGAACCGTTATTATACTCCTGACTTAAAAGTCCCATTGTAAGTAAAGGAACATACAAAAAAAGGTATGATGGAACTATTTGAAATGGCACTCCCACTCCACGAATAAACAAATCCAATGTAAGATTTGTAAAATCATTTCGTCCTAATGAGATTGAATTAGCATAAAAGCCTAACATTTGAGCAAACCCGGAATAGACCTGAAAAGAAAAAACAATAAGTATCAGCCACGCCACAGGAGAATAAAATAGTGTGCAGAGCTCATTTTTTGCTATTCGAAATACAGTCTTCATTCTTCAAATTTGTTTATTGTTCTTTTCCCGGATAGTTGAGCAAAAATTTCATCCAATGAAATTCTTTCCATTACTATCTCCTTTAATCCCCATCCATTATTCACACATGATTCTGCTATTTTAGGTAAATCATTCTCCGATGTTATCTCTCCTTTAAATGTATTGCCATCTACCGATTTAATTCTAACAATATTTTCAATTTTAGATATTTCTTCTTCGGCTGGCGGGTTTGTCAACTTCAATAAAAACGTGTTTGGTTTGACCGAATGGTTGAAATCGTCCATTGTCCCGCTAAATACCAGATGACCATGTTCAATCATCTTAACATGATCACAAATTGCATCTACCTCAGAAAGTATGTGTGTTGAAAGTAATACAGAATGATCTGCCGAAATCTCTTTTATAAGAGCTCTTATTTCCAGAATCTGATTAGGATCAAGACCGTTTGTTGGTTCATCCATTACAACGAACTTAGGATTATGTACTATTGCCTGGGCAATTCCTACCCTTTGTTGATAGCCTCCGGAAAGATTTTTTATCAGTCGCTTACTAAAATGAGAAATACCTGTTCTTTCCTTAGCTGCTTCGACAGCTGATTTTATTTGCTTTTTGTCCATTAAATGAAGATTTGCACAGTATGTCAGATATTCATCTACATTGTGGTCACTATACAAAGGAGGTTTTTGTGGTAAAAAACCGATATTCTTTTTTGCCTCAACAGGATTCTTCCTGATATCAATTCCATTGATCAATACCTGTCCAGCTGTTTGATTTAGTACGCCACAGATAATATTCATTGTAGTGGATTTCCCCGCCCCGTTGGACCCAAGCAAACCTAAAATACCCCGCTGGTTAATTTCAAAATTTATATTCTGGATTGCCCATTGTACACTATAGCGATGTGAGAGATTCTTGACCTCGACTATTGGACTCATAATTTTATATGTATTTTTTAATTATCGTTTGTTTGAAATATTTTAATGAAACTCTATTTAAGTCTTCGTCTGTACCACACAATACCTCCCCATACTAACCAAAAACATGGGAACAAAAAGAGGAAAAACAAGTTAGATATCCCTTTGTGTTTAAACTTAAAATTGAGTTCATTATCGGGCAGTGACGGTCTGTCAAAAGACATAGGATATTTATCATATGACATCCATTTAAACATATTGGTTATCATTGAATTATTTGCAACAGAGAAGGTCCATCCTGCATTTAATTCTCCTTTGCTAAACCAGTCAGAATCCCCGAAAATAAGTATTCGCTGCTCTTTGTTTCCTCTGTTTTTTGTCAGAGATAACGCCGTACTATATATTGATGTTGAGTTTCCTGCAATTGTATCTTCTACAATTTCATCAGGGTTGGACGTAGCTGTTACGTTCCATGTTCCTTGTCTTGCTTCCAATAGAGATTCCACCTCATATCCCTTATCTGTTGTTTTAACAAGGCTTACACAACCTTTCATCACGATTGGCACTCTTCTGTCTCTTGAATTCGGAAGATATGTATTCACCATCTTGCTCTTTTCAGTAAAATAGGTGAATACAGAAGTAGGAGTATATCCTTTGTTACATTGAGCTAAAATGCCGGGAACAATTTCCACACCTAGCAACTGAAGTAATGGCTCCATCTGTTTCTTCCGGTTTATATCGGTGTTTATAACAAGATTCCCTCCTCTTTCTATGTATTTTTCAATGTTTTCAAGTTCATCTGTTGAAAATGGATTTTTCATGTCAGCAATAACCAAGATATTGACATCTTGAGGTATCTGGTCTTCTGCTTTTAGTTTAAACGGATAAAATCCCTGGTTGATCAAAGAGTAACGTGAACCCCTTGCATTTGGGAAACCGCTGTAATCCTGATCCGCCGTTCCATCCAGATCCCGCTCTCCGTGACCTGCTATGAATCCAATCTTTTCTACACCGTAAAGCATTGTAAACATAGCTGTCGATATCTCTTTTTCACCAGGGTATGGACTTAAGTCGTTAGCATACATTCTTATATATGCTTTTGGAAAGCTATCAACTTCAAATGTCCGGACAAAGCTTTCGTCTGCCTCCTTAGCATCAATCACCTCTTTGACATCATCACCTGTAGATGATTTTTTAAAATTGATTGAATTTATTCTGGCTGTTTTTTTAGCTAAAGTAATAAACTCGTCCTGATTTTGTATTTCACATCCATTGCTATGACATGTCTGAACATTGTCATAAAAATAGACGTAGTTCATCTTCATATTAGGTTTGAAACGAACATATTGACTAAAAACATGTTTATCCCCGTTGATATTTCCCGGATATGCTTTTTCCACAAGGCGCGGATTACCCATGAAATTTATATATGAGGTTAATACCGGTTTCCCTTTAAAATGGGATAGAATCTCCTGGCTTTTAGGTGTCAATGTAGCTTGTTTATATCTTGTTACATCCCAGTAAAAAGTTATTTTTGGTCTGGATGTAATATATCCCACAACAACTATTACAAGGAAAACGCCCCCATATTGCATCCCTTTTTTCACGTATGAGATATTCTGCCGTTGAAATCTGATATTCAGTATTGAGAATATAACGAACATTGCAGACATCAACAAGAAATATATTACATTATCACTGCTGAGAAGTCCATTAATGAGACCATGCGGACCAGTGCCTAACCAGAATGTAATATCACGAATAAAGGGAATTGTTTGAAAAAGCCCGCTTACCAGTTGAAAAAATATTATAACTAACAAGGTACCTAATACTGCAACAATTTGATAGGATGTAACACAAGAGAGGAATAGTCCGATTGCCGAATAAAAACAAAAAAGCAAATATATTCCAACCAGCCCGGAAATGAGAACAGGTAAATCTATGTCTTTAATGGCAAAAGCCCCGAAAATGATGTAAACCCCCACAATCGAAATCATAAGCAATCCATAGATCAGCATAGAAAAATATTTGCCTAAAGCAATCTGTGTCTCCGTTATTGGAGTAGATAGCAGCAGCTTAATAGAGCCGCTGCTATACTCTTTGCTCATTAATCCCATTGTAAGCAATGGAACATACAGAAATAGCGAAGATATGACCGTTTTAAACAATGGAGACCCGAATCCCGAAATAAATATCTCAAAAGTCAGATTATTCAGATGCTGTCCCAAAACTGCATTCATCAACTTCACATTTAACATTTCCGTAAATCCGTAGCTCAACTGGAAAGTGTAAATAACCAGGACAAACCATGCAATAGGTGAACAGAATAGCGATTTTAGCTCAGACCTGGCTATTTGAAAAATAGTTCTCATATATACTAAATACTCTATTTCTGACTAGTAAAATTGCTGTATTTACCATATTTAAATTGTAAGTCTACAATTTTCCCTAAATTGGTCGCTTTAGCAATGATTTTTGCTGTTCCACTAGCCAAAACCTCATTGGACACATCTAATACATAAAACTCACCATTATCCATGCCTACACCTATTTGATTTTTTTCTGAATTTGATTCTATAGCAGTAACTTTTCCTGTAAAAGTTGTATGTTTTTTTACTGTATTCAGATCAAAATCATAATAGTAAAGACTATTTCCTTCACCAAAGAAGAGATACTGACTGCCAGTGAGAAAATAGTGTGTGTTATCGGAGACTATACCATTCCCTGTAAAATCAGACTCTGTTCCATTAATCACATAAAGAGTCTGAATAGCAGTTTCAAGGCGAAACTCGAATTTTTGTATTCTGTATACACTACCCTTCTTTAATATCTGGACAAAATAGCGGTTTGAACCTGAAACATAACTACCGGTATAGATAAGCTTTGAGTCTGCGCCAATATTTGAAAGATCTGTAAATGCTACGGCATTTCCGCCAAGCGGATCCATTTTTACAGAAAGAATCTTTCCTGTATGTAACTGAGGAGTATCCTGAATGCCTATAATGCGATTATTCTGAACATCATACATCAAGATATAACCTTGCCAATATTTATAATAGGTCTTAGTTATCTTAGCATTACTGATAGGGGTAGTGCTATATCGTGCCCCTTGGAAAACGCTGCTTGAAGTACGAATACGCGTAAATGCACGCCCGTCTTCTCCTACAACCATTTCAATTCTTTCGCCATATTCTGCTTTTATAGGTTTGAACCCTGTTGGATATGCTCCACCAACAAACTCTTTATCTGTCGTTATGACTTTTTTAAAATTGGTTCCATCCAGCTCAACAGAACCACCTTCTCCATTCTGAACCACCAATATCTGGTCAGCTTGATCAGAGAAGTGTCTTCCAAGGCTTAGTGGGCTTTTCCCCAATGTATTTGCACCATAAAGAGAGCCGTATATATCGACAAATGTGGTGTCTATTTTACCTGAATTCAAACGTGAATAGCTCAATACTGAATTCCCATTTTTTTCAGAAAGTATGAGCCAGCCCATTTGATATTTTGATACAACATTAAAATCAAATATTTTAGAAGTAATACCTCCGGTCTTTTTATTTTTGATCTGGTATACTCCAATATACCAGCCCGCTTTGGTAAAGATAAAACTTAAGTCCTTCTTATGTGAAAGTGTATCCGCTGTTGAATAGTCAGACATATCTGCAAACCAGAAATATTCAAAATCATCTTCCGAAAGTCCCTTGAAATCAATTACAGGTGTTATAATATATGGTTCACCAATTACAGCATTACCCTTTGAGAATGTTGTAATTGTCGGAGTACCTAAATCTTTTAAATCATAGCTACCCTGATCTTTTATGCAAGATGTCAAAATGAAAAGAGCAAAAAGGCTCAATGATAATATTTTTATTTTCATAGCTTCAAATTATTATAATACAGGTACTTCAATATATTGATTATTATCATCCAATGTTGGATGTTCACTTAGATATTGCCTCAGTTGAAGAGCATACGAACGCCTTAGGCTTGCATCCAAGCCTGTCAAGTCAAATATTCCAGTGACCTTGATAAACAGCTCATATTTTTTATCACTATATGTTCCTAAATAATATGAGTCAATATCGCTGTTCCACCATGCCGGCTTGGAAAGTGCATTGGTTATCCATATCACGGCTGTAGATTGTTCTATTTTACCCATTTTCAAGTCGTCGGATGATTCAACTCTTAATAAAAGGCGAACCTTTTTTGTCTTTAAATCGGCTGTATTGTTCAATCTTACAAACAGTGTGTCAGAATACCTTCCGGCATGGAATATTTGTTCAGCAGGCAATGAATAATGTGTTCCTGAAGCGGTAGTATATGAATTATCAACCACCACCTTATATTTCATATCCTTATTTGAAGCTACTCCCACAAGCTCAAGGAGAACAGGAAATTCTATGTAATTTTTTCCCGGATAAAACATAAAAGATACATTTGTAGAGTCTGAGAACGTCTTTTTAAATTGGACAAAATTGTCTCCGTTATATGTTTCCAATTTCTGTTCTTCGCATCCGGTTACAGCTACCAGTGTGAATAATATTATTATCAGATAAATTATATTATATTTCATTGTATTTCTTATTAAATTATTAATAATATGCCTTTTCGCTGTCAGGAAGTGGAATAACATATTTTCCTGTCATATCAATAGGAGTAGTACCGTTAAACATCTTTCTGTTCAGACGTTTATACATATAGAAGGTCTGACCCTCAGCTATAAACTCACGGGTTGCGTCATTATAAACGGCTTCAAGGAATTTATCCTTTGGCATTGCTGGGTCAAGAGTGGTTTTAGCACCTCTTGCAACGCGAAGTTCCTGTAATAATTGAATTCCTTTGCTAAGGTCCTTATCTGCCAGATATTCACACAAAATATAATATACTTCGCTAAGCCTTATTACAGGCAGAAGTCTGTCCTCAATTGTAACTATATATGAGCTGCCTGTTTTAGGCTCCCATTTAAGAGAGTAGTTAGAGTAAATAAGTTTTGTTAGACGGAAATCATCAGCATCAGAATTAAATAGTTCTGTAGTATTTTTTATTTTCAAGCGACTAGAAAAATAATTACTAGAATTCCAATCAGTAAACAATGTATAAATCTTACTATTATTAAATGCAAAAAGAATATCATCATATAAACGTGTATGACGATTATTTTTTTCTTCAATTATGATATTACTTGATGAAGTGAAAGTGAACCATGTTTTTGCAGTATGATACTTGTAAACAGCCATTGCATTTTTATATGCGTTCTCCTTATCATCAATATATTGGTAAGCTCTGGCCAAAAGGGCACAAGCTGCAAAATAGTTAAAACGAGTCCCCCTGTAGCCATAAAACGAGCCACCTTTGGCATCACCTGCATTACCTGGCGCAAAACGATAGCTGGTATTGGTCATCATTTTGGAGTTATACAATGTGTCATTATCTGCTAAATTGTTTTTTGCATATTCAAGGTCCTCTATGACATTCTTCATTACCTCAGTTGTTGATAATCTTTGAGGTTGAAGTGTAGGATATGCTTTCACATATGGTACGTAAGCATTATTGTCATTTATTATTGGTGCCGGTGAGAACATCCGGAGAATATCAAAATGCATCAAGGCTCTCAAACCTCTTGCCTCAGCAAGAATGAGTTGTTTTTCACGCTTCCCTTCCATAAAAAAGGAACTGTCATGAGTTTCAACTTCCTGAATCAAACTGTTACAATTGGCAATTGTATTGAATCCTTTCGCCCATATCACATCCGTCACGCTCTTAAGATAAGTATTTTCATAATCATATTTTGTGGCTGGTATATATGAAGATAATGTATTCCAGGAATATGGAGATATATCGTAATTCTGGCCAAGAAAAGAATTAAAGGACCATGTCAACTCCTGACCATATAAGGCCTTTTGCGACATATCTATATATATTCCGTTCAAAGCAATCCTAAAACCTTCGTTTGTTGAAAACAAATCGTCTTTAGTTACTAAATTGTCGGGGCTAACATCAAACCAATCTGAACAAGATGTAGTACCCAGTACAATAGATGCTATTAATATCGTATAAATATATTTTCTCATTGTTACAGAGTTAAAAATTAAGATTTAATGAAAAATTGAATGTTCTTGCAAAAGGATATGACAGCCCTCTCTCTTGTTTAACGGTTGAAAGGACCATCAAATCATTGGTGCTTAATTGTACGCGCATCATGGATATATTCAGCGGTTTGAGGTATTTTGAATTCACATCATAACCTAACGATAATGAATTAAATTTCAATTGGTTCAAATTCTGAACAAATCTTGACGAGGGTAGTGTCACTTTTTTCTGATCAGCAATGTTTTTCAAAGGTGTCACGTCTCCAGGTTTTTTCCATCTTGCTGTCAAAACCCTTTTATCCACATTATATGAGGCTATATCTGCATTTTCCACACTTACCAATGTCGAATTATATGTTTGTGCTCCTATCTGATATATAAAAGATGTGAAAATAGTGAATTGTTTCCAACGGAGGTTCAACCCGAATGCACCCTGGACAGTTGGTTCTGAGTCTCCAATTTTAATTTGCTGTGATGACTCCCATGTACTTGTCAACTCACCAGCCCTGTTAATAAACACCTCTTTTCCATCCATTGGGTTGATACCCATCGATTTCATCCCATAAATTGCAGTCAGGGAGCTTCCCTCTTCGTATTTCATATATGGGACAGAATATTTCTTACTATTATCAGAACTTCGCTTAGTATTATAGAATGCATCTATCCTCTCATTATACTCTTTCAAAGATTTTGATAACTTCATCAACTTACTTTTATTATGAGCCATAGATCCAAAAATGCTAACTCCTAAGTTCTTTGAGTTAACAAACATATAATTTGCACTAAGTTCCCATCCACGATTCAGTATCTCTCCCATGTTTCCCTTGTAGGTTATAAATCCAGAGGAAGTTGGTAATGCAATATCGGCAATCATATCTTTTGTCTGTCTGTTATAATATGAAGCTGACATTGTAATCTTCTTCAATAATGAGATATCAAAACCGATATTGGATGAATAGGTACGTTCCCATTTAAGATCTTCGTTTCCAAGATAATTGAGAGTTGTTCCCATTCCTGTTGTGTACCATTCGTCAAGAATAATGTTGTAAGTGTGGCGTGCAACATAGGGAGGGTAGTTCACCTTTCCTGTAAGTCCGTAAGTTCCTCTTACTTTTAGCTGATTGATGATCTCTGAGTTCTTCAGAAATTCATAATTGTGAATATTTACTCCAAGTCCTAAAACCCAGAAAGGAGCATATTTTGAATCAGAACCAAACTCAGAAGAACCATCAACTCTTATAGAAGCATCCGCCAGATAAATATTGTCATACGTATAGTTACCTGAAATGAAAAGACCACCCAGGCGAGTCTTGTTATCTGTACTGGTAGGCTTTGTTACAATTGTATTTGCAAATCCTATTGTATGCTGAGCAGATGACGGAAATCCCTTATATTTGGAATAAGCCTGCAAAGCGTTGGTTTCTTGCATGTTTGTACCTCCGGACAAATTGATATTATGCTTGTTTATCGACTTATTATACAGAAAGAACGCATTCAGGTTCCAAGTATTGTTCTTTATATCCGAAATTGAGAGGTCTCCTCTCTCAAATGGTGTAAGAGAATATGAATAAGTTGAAGACAAGGGATCTTTAAAGATAGTTAGATTTGATGTGTTCTGGCTGATTGAAAACTGAGATTTGAACTGGAGATTATCTGTGATACGCCAGTCAAAACTGAAATTATTGGTAATTGTATTATTCTTTGTGCGGTTGAAGCTTCCAAGAGAGGCCTCATACAATGGATTTGCACGATAAGATAACTCCAGTTGCTTTAATAAAACTCCATTATCATTGTAGATACGTTCATATGGTAGCTGGGATGTATAATCAGAAAAAGAGCCATATGGCGATGCTTGAGCGTTTGTACCATCATAAGAGACATGATTTCTGAACTGGACTTTTCCTACTCTGTATTCAACATACATGGCACCACCCAATCGTTGGCGATAGGAATCCTTCATTACACCATTATCATTATCATAACTTAAGTCTATCCCAAATCTAAATCCTTCGGTACCTCCACCAAAAGATATGCTGTGCATTTGATTTATGCCGTTACGTAATGGTTGTGCTAGCCAATCGGTATTTATTCCCTTGGCAATCAGATTACTTTTCTTCGCATAACTATCGTAACTATTTGCATCTCTCCAGTTAAAAATACCAGCCAAAACCTCTGTCTGAAGTTTTTCAGATGCATTCATAAGATTATAGTCAGAAAGATCAGGTGCTGTAACTGAACCTGTAAAATTGTACGAAACCATTAACTTACCTATTTTAGGTGTAACAGATTCAAGAACAATCACTCCATTTGAGGCCCTGGATCCATAGATAGCTGTTGCAGCAGCATCTTTTAATATCGTAATACTTTTGATCCGGTTTGGATCCATATCATACACTTTCTGGACACTTACCTCGTATCCATCTAAAATAAAAACAGGCAGGTTCGGATTGTTGGTCAATGCGAATTTGGATAGAGTACCGGATTCACTAGCTGTCAGATTATCTAACTGTTTTACCGCATCAATACTGGTACGTCCCCGTATGTAAAACTCTGGCAAGGTGTTCGGATCGGAACCCATAGTGTTGTTTTGGATCACTCTGAACGAAGGATCAAATATTTGTAGTACATCAATCACGTTTCGTGGAGATACTTTCAAAATATCCTCCTTGGTTACTTTTGTTGATGTACCTGTAAAACTTGATTTGTTGATGTTGGCATAACCAGTTACTACAACATCAGTCAAAGCATTCTCGGTTTCCTCAAGCTTTATAATATATTTTCCACTCTCCTTTATATCCAGTATCTGTTCGGCGTATCCCAAATAACGAATTACCAGTTTATTAATTTTCATTCTGGGAAACGTTAATGAAAAACTTCCATCAATATCGGTCTGTTTACCAATAGATGTGCCCAATACTATAACAGTGGCCCCAGGTAATACTTCTCCGGTTTTTTTGTCTTTCACAACTCCGGAAACAGATATATTCCGGGATCGTACCACTACAGTATTTTCCACAAACTCAAACGAAACCGGCTGACCGGTAAATAATCTTTCTAGCAAATCCTTGACTTTCTCATTCTTTGCTTCAACATCTAGCTTCTCTATTCCAACAAAATCTTTGTCATTGTAAATAAAGTTCAATCCGGTCAATGTCTGGATTGATTTAAATACTTGGACAACAGTTTGGTCTTTAAGAGAAAGGGTTACTTTTTTTTCTTCCGGATTAGTTTGTTTTTGTGCAAAAACAGAACCTGACAATCCAAAGAATAGTAAAATTACAAGCATGTAAGCTTTCTTCATAGGTTGTTTTACAGTTAGGTTAATAAATAGTAATTTTTAATATCAACTTTAGCACATGACGAAAATGGAAAAGAAAAGGTTTACAGATCCTATTGAAAATATTCAAGTCTTTTTGTTTGTTTATTGTAACTAATTATAATATAACTACAAAGGGGGACAAAATCCCCCCCTTCACATTAAATAATTTGTAATCCAAATATTATGGATTAGCCGACACTTATTATTTTGTTTTTGACAACGAGTGTTTTCCCTTTTAATTCCAAGGTCAGATAATTTGTCCGCTCAATCAATTGAATCAACTTGTCAATTGAAAGGTTACGAGAAAGACTGCCTGTAAATGTTTCTTCATAGGCCTGCTCTGTTTGATACTCAATAGATAGGTCATACCATATTGCCAGTTCATTTAAAATATCAGACAGACATGTACTTTCAAATAAATAATTTCCTGTCTTCCAACCAATATAACATTGGATATCCTTGTTGTTAATGTCATATTTTCCTGTAACAGGGTTCATAATAGCTGTAAAGCCAGGTTGTAATTGCACCTCATCCGTTTTTGCTGACTTCACCGTTACTTTTCCGGAAACAAGTGTCGTCCTTACAGATTCCGGGTTACGTGAATTGATATTAAATTCTGTCCCTAAGACCTTTATCTCCGTAGAGCCAATACAAACAATAAATGGTTTATCTTCATTTCTGGTAACTTCAAAATATGCTTCCCCTTTAAGATATACTCGTCTTTCTTTGTCGCTGAAAACTGTAGGATATTCCAACTTAGAATCCGAATTAAGATGAATTTTTGTACCATCTGTTAAGTTTATCCTAAACTCGGCCCCTCTGTCAACCAGTAAAGTATTTAATCCCTGAATGTTTTCAGCAACGGTTTCAGTATAGGTCAAAGCCATTTTGTCTTCAGATAGCTGAAAATCCTGTACTTTTGCAGTTTCACCTGGTACCATCTCTAATAACGAAATCTTTTCTCCTTTTGCAGTAATTAACTGAACCTTTTTATTTGATACCTTAGGCATCTTTGCAAATGAATCCTGTTCTTGCTTTTCTGTTTTTTTCACATTGTCTGTAAAAAATTGAGTAGTATTATTCAGGTTCTGTTCATCTGCCTTGAATAGTTTAATGAAAATGAAGATCAGAATTAGTGCAGCTATTCCTGTAGCGAAAAAAATCTGTCTCCTTTGTTTTTTTCTCTTGCCTGCAGATTTAATTTTTGATATAAAAAGATGACGGAAATTACTATATTTTTCTTCGGACAATTCAGACTCATTATAATCAGATGCAAGTTCCCGCTGCTCCAATTTCTCAAAATACGTACGGTGACGGACATCTGAATTCAGCCAGTTGTCAAACAGGATTTCTCCATCTTTGTCAAGTCTCCCGTTTATTTTATCTAAAAGAATATTTATATCTATTTTCATGACTGCAAAGCTTAATAAAGGAACAGGTTAATACATCTTGCCAAACTTTTATATAATTCAGGACATTTGAGCACATCGTTCCTCATTTTGGATTTCCCACGATGTATCTGAACCTTGACTGTATTGGGAGAAAGGGATAATTTTTTAGATATTTCACTGATTTTGTAACCATCTACAAATCTGAGCTTACATACTTGTTTGCATGAATCAGGTAAGGAATCGAGCAAATCTCGCATGTATTCACTCATATCATCTGTCTCATGTTCGTCTGAGCCAATTATAGAAAGCTCCCTCGAATATAACAATTTATGTGCATCTTCTATATCAAGCTGACGCAAGTAGCTGATACACTTATTTCGGACCGCAACCCTAAGGTAACTCTTGATATTTCTGATCTCGTCTAATTTTTCAATACTGTTAAACAAATGGATAAATGTCTCCTGCACCATGTCATTCGCAATATCATAATTAAGCACATAGTTGCTTGCGATCGAATGCAAGTATCTGTAATACTGATCAAATAGCTCAATATATGCAGTTTCATCCTGACGTCTTAATCGTCTTGAAAAATTATCATCTGAACTAAAACCTGTCTCTATCATCCCAAGAATATTATAATTCTAACAATGAACAAATGTATTGCGTTTTTTCAATTTTGCAATATTGAAGTCATAATTTATAAACGGCAAATAAAAATTAGATCTCGTTTTTACGTATATCTTTTTTGAAATTTTTTACAAATTTTCCAAACTCCTTATCTCTCTTTCTCCTCTCATTTACAGACGATTCAAAATGGTTGTTCTCTCTTTCCATCTTCATGTAATTTTCATAGGAAGCCTTGTTAATTTCACCCTTCTCTACAGCTTCAATTACTGCACACCCAATTTCACTTGTGTGAGTGCAGTCTTTGAACCTGCAACCTTCAGAGAGGCTGACAATCATGTCGAACGTGATTTCCAATCCACTTACAGAATCGGTTATACCAACTTCCCTCATACCAGGGGTGTCAACCAATATTCCCCCATTTTCAATAACAATCAATTCCCTGTGACTTGTAACGTGCCTCCCCTTGTTTGTACTGCTGCTTATCTCATCGGTCCGCATTATTGCCTTGCCTGAAAGATTATTTAATAGGGTAGAT
Organism: uncultured Muribaculaceae bacterium; assembly: GCA_964599025.1. Lineage (GTDB taxonomy): Bacteria > Bacteroidota > Bacteroidia > Bacteroidales > UBA932 > Bact-08. The sequence goes on from CAZREC010000003.1 coordinate 35,341, forward strand.
TTACCCACTCCGGAAGATCCAAGCATGCAGTATGTCTTCCCTTTTTCAATTATTGCTTTTATTGCATCCAGTCCATCCATAGACTCGTTGCTTATTGCAATAACAGGAACATGTTTTACCCTGCTTTTTATACTCTCCAATATTTCGGAAACCAGATCCTCATTTTTCAAGTCAGTTTTGGTAAGTACAATTATGGGACTAACTCTCGATGAATTACAGATTGTCAGATATCTTTCAAGTCTGTTGATATTAAAATCGCGGTCGACGGCCTGCACCAGAAAAGCATAATCAATATTAGCCGCTATTATTTGAATCTCGCCGAATTGTCCCACGGCCTGTCTTTTTATTACAGAGAACCGTGGAAGAATTTTATGGATCACAGAAAAATCCGATGCATAAGTTGTAAGGGCAACCCAATCACCGACAGCTGGAAAATCCTCCCGGCATTTAGCAGTAAACCGCATATTACCTGTTATCTCAGCTTCAAATTCACCATTGTTTGTGCTTACTATATATCTTTCTTTATGTTCTAAAACAACCCTTCCTATCTCAAAAGAATCCAGGTTATTGCCTATCCTTAGCCGTTCAAGGTTGTCGGTATATCCAAGATCTTCTAATTTCATTCCTCAACTGCTTCTGTCAAATAGGTTTTATTTAAAATTCTCTTCCCGATTTTGCACAAGGCCCAAGGATAGTAGATACCAAGAGTAACAATTATAAGAAGTACCTGCCCCCACAAGAAAAGAAAGTCCTTTGATGCCTCTATATCATAACCAAAGCTTCGTTTTCTTTCATCACTCACAGCTACTGTTCTGTCGGCAAAGTATTTATACAACCTTACTACTGCCATTGGAAAGTAAATCCCTAAAGTGACAAAAGACAGCAAAATCTGTCCGGCTAACTTCCAGCAAGCATCCCAAAAATTTGTCTCCCACCTGATATTGAAATTCTTATAATCTACATTAGCCATCCATTTATATACCAGATACATATAAGGGATCAGTATTATTGTCATTAATAACTGTGACAAAATAGAGTGTTTTGGAAGCTCTGTCGGGTTATTCATATAGAGGCAAACTCCCAATATAATAGACATGATAATTATTGGAAGAACAAGGCTAAGGGTTAAAATCACAAATAATTTGCCCCCTTTGCCTTTAAATTTCATAGTCTCCGAATCATAGGATGAATTATCGACAAAAAAACCGGTGATGTCTTTAATGAACCATGGTATATAGATACCCAGTGTAATTATACTTAGAAAAAATCCAAGCAGGACCTTAACCATATACTCTCCAAAAGTGCCATTGAACGCAATCGATTTGTTGTTATACACGATACCTTCAATTAACAATCTTACTATATAAAATGTCAGTATAAAGGATACAAAAAACAGAGCTACCGGCCATAGGAAAAACGACATATCAGGAGCTTCTCCCGGCTGCATATCCTTCATTTCAAATAGCATGAATCCATAAGGAACTATCAGTAATACAATAAATAATATCCATACAGGAAAAAATTTCTTACCTGTAAGATTGAAGTCAAAATAGGTTTTCATAGTTTAAATATTTTGATGTTAAGTATGCTGTTTGTTGTCATTAATTTTCAATAAAATATACAGGATTATACCCAAATGATAATTCGATATTATTTGCCTTTACTTTTTTCCCATTATCCAGAAATACAATATCTACTGATTTTATATTTTCGTACCCGTTATCTGTTATACTATTCTTACCCTCTTTTATATAGTAGTAATTTGGAATTAACCCTTCTGAAAGCGGCTTTCCACTATTACCATAAGAGTATGACATTCTCCATAATTTTCTGAGAGCCTGAAAAGAGGGAATAACTTGAGTCGGAATAAATTTTCCCTCATATTCCATGATATTTTTACCAGTGGCCCCTTTAGAGAAGTGAACTTCGAATATATCTTTGTATGATAGTATTTTATTTCCCGCCTTTAACCCAGCTTTAGCTCCATTCCCATTGGGATCGACACAAGCAACAACCGATGGATCGTTACCATCGAAATAGACACCTAGGTTTTGGCAAGTTCCGGTAAAAACAGGACAAACAAAAACAGGAATTGGTTTGAATGTATAAAATGCTTCAGAGAAAAAATTCTGTTGGGCATAACCAATTATTGTCTGTTTATTGTCTGTTTCATCAGAACAATTTGCCGACCATATAACGGGAGGTACAGTAGGCTTTTGTTTCATCTGGGCGACATCCATGACTGAAACACTTACTTTGTACAGATAGCTTACATCGGTATGACCTTCATTTTGCTGCGAGGTAATATATTGTCGCGCCCCCCAACCGTTGAAAATATCATATCCATACTTATACTGAGTATTTATTGAGGTTGTAGGTTGTGTATATTGTTCTTTCTTACCTGTAAATAGTTCAACAACAAATAGCATTTGAGGGTTTTCAGTATTTCTTTCCAATCCAAAAGAGGACAACTCTTTTATTAAATCGTCGGCAAACATTTTCTTATCCATGGCAGAACTACCACTCTCTGCAAATTCAATATCATAGGTCCTGAACTTAAAAAAATCTACATTCTTATCTCTATATGTTTCAAACCCGGAGAAAAACAGTGCCTTGGAATTTTTGTATAGCACACGTAATTCATCTTCAGATAATACATTTGATGGAGGACAGGAGCTGGGTAATCCTGTAAGTGTTTTGCTAAACTCTTTATTCCAGCGTCTTATGGAAAATGTAACGGATTGTTTAGACTCAAATAGAGCATAAACGGCATCTTCTGTAAGATTTTGTGTACTAATTCCATCTATGGCTGTAATCACATCAGCTCCCTTGAAATCAGGAGAATATGCCACAACAGGATAATTTGCTTTTTCTCCATTCATGGGAATTTCGTGTATTTCGAAACGGAGACGAAAATAGTAGTAGTTGGTCGCGAAAAGTGATGTTGATATAAGTATCGACAGAAATGAGAGTAAAAATGTTTTTTTCATCTCTTTTATTTGATTGAATAGTTTAAAAACGTAATGAGTCCTCAGCCATTTTTGTTACAATTTCATTTTCAAAATTATATAGCTTTACTAATGTCCATGAGGAGGTACTTGCGCTCTGAGGGGTAATTACAACAAAACTCATAGTTGTAGGGACCACAGAATTATGATCTATCCAGGTACCGGTGTTCGCATAAATTGATTTCTGACCATTAAAATTATCGGAAGCAATAATTTTAGGGTCGTGAGTATGCCCGAATATGACTACTCTTTTACCAGAAGCCGGATTGAGAAAGTACTGGTTCTTTGCCTGATCATCCGATTCACTTGCCTTAGCGGCATTTGCAATTGCCTGAGAAACCGGAATGTTTACAGCAACATGATTGAGAGTCTGTCTTTGGTTCCATGAGTCCTGTATTCCCTTATAAAGGCCGACATCAATAACCCCTCCGGCAATCTTTTGAAAAGGCAACAGATCGTTTACTGAATATGAACCTTTTAATCCATCAATATTCGTTACAATTATTTTCTCATCAAATTTATTTGAAATAGTATATTTACTTAATGCTCTGTTCCATACATTCCAATATATGAAGAGCAAAGTCTGACTTCCATTGCCAGAAGCATTTTGAGTTACAACTGGCATTATATCGCCAGCAGGAGGGAAATTCTGGATAAAACTAAGCACACCTATCCTTGTATAAAAATACCCGGGAGGCATTATTGTCCCCGGTGCAACATCCTGATTTGATATCGGATCAGGAGCACAGAAGAAATTGTAGCGGTGGCCGTGCTCGATTGCAATTTTTGGGTTGTCAGCCGGGGAATAGGTACCTAAACCCTGCTCTGCATCCCGTGCCTGATGTATTCCGGGAAGTATCTTGTCGACATTTGCTGCAGTAATTGTCAGGTCGTGGTTCCCGGGAACATATGTAACAAGAATCTTTCCTTCGCGAATTATACTGTTAAAGGTATCTATCACTCCTTTATTTGCCGATGCAATCCGTTGTACAAAATCTGCCTGATCCTTGCCTTGATAAGTATCTACTGTGGCCGGTATAAACCACTCATCAAGCATATCTCCTGCTATTACAAGCTCCTTGACATTTGGAGCCGCCTTTATCTGTCTGAGCAATTTTTCAAGTGACCCAAGGTTCTCTTTGCACTCAGTATAAGCGAGATCGGCACCAAGATGAATATCGCTCATGACGACAATCATGTTCCTCTCCTTGCCGCCATTGGAAAAGGGATTTAATGCAGTATCTGCCGGGTCAGATTTCTTACATGATGATATAGCACTTATCAGTGAAATTATCAGCAATCCCCTTAATATTCTCATTGCAATTTACGTGTTTATGATTGCGTAAAGTTATACTAAAATTGACTCACTGTATAATAAAATGTTAACTCATTTTAATGGTATACGTTCCCATGTATTGGCATCATAGTGAGTAACAAGGACAGAATGACTTTTTTCATCGTAAGTTGGATAAACCATAGTTGTCCCTTTAAAAAACAATTCAATCACATTATTCAATGCTGTATCTATCCTGAATAATCCATTAAGATAATACCCACCTATATAATAATTTCCAGATTTGTCCCTTATGATTCCGTCTGGGCTGTTAAATGTTGTAGTAAAAAGTGTAGTGACCGACGAATCGGCCAGGTCAATGGCATGAATCTTTGAATTGGGTGAATCATCTATGACCACAATCCTGTTTCTCTCTTTTTCATAAAGAATTCCATTCGGTTTGTTCAACTCTTTATCTCTTGCAAATACACTATAGGAAAGGTTCTTGATATTCATCTTGTAAACTTCGTTTAACAAAGGACAAGATATGAAGAGATGTCCCGATGAGTCAGATGCTATACTCGATAAATAGTTGGCGGAAGATCCAGGGATGGTGATATCTGCAACAAGTTGTCTGGTTACCAGACTGTAAGCCTTTATTTTTCTATTACTCCCTACGCCATAAACAGTATCCCCTACAATCTCCATTCCATCAATAAAATCTGCTTCCTTAATAAAAAAGGTTTGATTTCCCTTTTTGTCAATTTGTATTATATCCCCCGAATTGGCATTTGACACCAATAACCTGTCCCGTTTAGTGTCAATCACAATTTTCTGAGGCCCGTTCAATAATGTCTGAGCATATCCGTCTGAAGGTTTTGCGAATATCGGTAATAGTATTACGCCCATTAAACAATATAAAGTGACCGTTTTCTGCATTTTTAGTTTTATTGCTTTACGAATTTAATCCGTCTGATATAGGCTCCGTCTTGTGCCGTTGTGGACTCTTTTATAATTTCAAACACTGTATTGTTATTGGAAAAAGCGTAGGTATATGTGTTAAACCCTGTTTGTGAGGCACCCATCCAAAAAATTGCACTGTTGTGTCCATATTGGTTTATGCCCGACACGGTCGTTCTTGTGTATGTTTCGTCTGCATTGAATGTCCATATTTCATTTATCTCCCCCGGAACAGAACTTCCCTGATTTATAGACTCAATAACCTTCCAGTTTTGTGCACTACAATTAGTAAGTGTCTGTAAAAAATTGTCGCAGATTATCTCCTCCTCGCAAGAGCTGAATAACATTGCCATAATAAGCAATATCAAGATGTTTCCATTTAATGTTTTTGTTGTCATATTATTGTTTTTAGTTATATTCTATTATTTATTGTGTACATCAAAGGTAACCCTTTTCAACAAGCATTTTATCCATTATATTTTCAAATCTTGTATTGCTTATAGGATGATAACTAATAACATCTCCATTGTAGATTATACAGAATGTTCCAAATGCACACGGGGTGTCTTGAGCAGATTCTGAATCTTTTAAGTCAACCAGGCTTACCTTAAGATTATACTTCTTAATTGCTGTATCTAAAATTGCATTTACATTCTTCTCTGTATATGGACACTGGACAGATCGTATGATAGTTATTCCATTTTTATATTTGCTCAGGCTGGTAAGCATATCTTTTTTAAAGCTCGGATTCAGCGAAGTCTTATCAAATTTTATTGCCAGCAAATTAAAATCCGGCTCAGCACTATCTACAATTTCAAATCCATTTTTTAGGAAAATCTCATCGTTAGCCATGAATGACCCTTTTCTTGTGACAACAGCAACTCCTGCCATTTTCTCGCGTCTGGTTTCATTAATGCATTCTTCAATTAAGGAAGATGCATAGCCTTTTCCCTTAAATTCAGATTTAAACCCAACAAAAATACAGTGAATAAACATGTACCCTTCTGCATTAACCGGACGATGTGCAAATTTTCCAGGTAGATATTCAAGCATCCCTTGATATCCCCCTTTTACTGAGATAAGTGCCTTTATCCTTAATCCTTTGGGATAGTACTCTTTAACCCATTCTATCTTACTCCTCAATTCCTTATGCTTGTTCACATCTTTATATCCGCAAACACCATAATCTGCAATGTTTTCCGGAGTAAGGTCAATGATCTGTATATCGTTCATTATATACTGTTCTTTTTTCAGCGTGAAATCCTAGAAGCAATAAATGACCCTACCTCTTTGATATCTAAATTTCTACCAAATCTTATTTCAAAGCAACCGACACCCGATAGCCAAATTTTAAAATCAGAATCACCATCCAGAAGATTTGCAGTTTCTACTGAAAAAGAGGATATTTTTGAATATGGGAAAAACCTATACTCTTTTTTAGATCCTGTCAACCCTTGTATATCATAGCAGATTATTTTATATGTAGTAAAAATAACCTTATCACGTATATTCTTGTATGACAAAATAATGCTTTCGTCTGGGGCAAGAAATGAATCGAAGATTTCCTTACTGTCGGTAGGGTCGACCTTATCTATAACACTAAATTTCGCAATTAAATCTATAGCCATAATTAATATTTGTTAGTTTTATTTGAGTTCCCGATTTTACTGTGCTTCTTCCCGTAAAAGAAGTAGATTACAAGCCCTATTCCCAGCCAGATTAAAAGGCGTGACCATGTACTGCCCGGCAACATAAGCATAACTATTCCTGATGATAGGACACCGAGAATAGGGACTACAGGAAAGAATGGTGCCTTGAAAGGACGTTCCAGATTTGGTTGTTTGTATCTTAGGACAAGTACCCCGCCGCTGACAATGACAAAGGCAAGAAGTGTTCCTATGGAAACCAGTTCTCCCAATAAGCCAATCGGGAAAAGACCCGCAATAACACCTGCAACAACTCCGGTCAATATGGTTGTGATGTATGGAGTTCTGAATTTTGGGTGAACCTTGCTGAAAGCAGAAGGTAATAGCCCATCTTTTGACATTGAATAGAAAATCCTCGGTTGCCCCATTAGCAAAATCAAAACAACTGAAGAGAGTCCTGCTATTGCTCCTATTTTTATGGGGTATCTCAGCCATACCAACCCCTCTCCTGCAGTGTTCACTGCAAGAGCGACTGGTGCCGGGTCATTCAGATTTGGATAAGGTACAATACCTGTCATAATCAAACCGACAAGGATATAAAGGACAGTACACACAGCTAGTGAACCGAGTATGCCCCAAGGCATGTCTTTCTGAGGATTCTTGGCCTCCTGAGCCGTTGTTGAAATGGCATCAAATCCAATGTAGGCAAAGAAAATCACACCTGCAGCCCTCATTATTCCGCTCCATCCGAATTGTCCGAACACTCCAGTATTTTGTGGAATGAAAGGGGTCCAGTTGTCGGTATTTATGAAGCTTGCGCCAAAACCTATAAATAAAAGTATTACAGCAACCTTTACAATAACAATAACATTGTTAAAGTTGGCAGACTCCTTTATTCCGATAACAAGCAGTGTCGTTATTATACCGACAATGAACACAGCCGGAAAGTTGATCACTGCACCGGTTGTACTCCAGACTCCTGTAGCTGTGTCAAAAATAAGAGGAGAGCTGGCGATTGAAGCCGGCAAAGATATTCCAAAATCGTTAAGGAAACTTACCACATATCCCGACCATCCAACTGCAACTGTTGCCGCTCCGAACAGATACTCTAGTATGAGATCCCATCCTATTATCCATGCAATAAACTCACCTAGTGTAGAATAAGCATAGGTATATGCGCTCCCCGCAATAGGAATCATCGATGCAAATTCGGCGTAGCATAAGCCGGCAAATCCGCATGCAATGGCAGCAATAATAAACGAAATAACTATTGATGGTCCTGCGTATGTGGCAGCTGTCTGGCCTGTAAGGACAAATATTCCTGCCCCTATTATACCTCCAACACCTAATGCGACAAGATTTAATCTGCTAAGTGTCCTCTTTAAACCATTTTTTTCGTCAGAAGCTTCGCTCTGCAGTTCTACAATAGATTTCTTTGCCCAGATGTTTGCCATAGGTTTATTTTGTAGTTCATATTCATACAGTCAATGGATCGTTCTTTAGTAAAGCAAATCTAATCTCGTCATAAAACTCTCCTTTTTTAAAGATTGATTTTTTAAAAACGGCTTCCTTTACAAATCCGCATTTCTCAAGAACTCTTTGTGATGCTTTATTATATTCGAAAATCCCGGTATAGATCCTGACTATATCGAATTTTTCAAACCCATATTCGGTGATTAATCTTACTGCCTTACTTGCAATCCCTTTGTTCCAGAAAGGTTCTCCAATAAAATAGCCAATCTCGGCACTTTTTCTATATACATCACTCCCTAACGACAAGCTGATGTTCCCCACATAATTGCCCTTATATTCAATTGCAAATAACGTTTTGGGATCTTGCTTATCTACCATTTCAATAAATCTCTTTGCATCCTCAATTGTATACGGACTAGGGAAAGCATCTCTCAGATTAATACTTACTTTTTCATTATTTGCATATTCTGCAAGTTTAGGAATATCCGCTTTGGTCAATTCCCGCAAGACTACATCATTATCAGTCGAAATTATCATAAATATTTAGTTTACCTCGAAATCCTCTGGCAGCATAGTAAGAGGGAGCACTATTGTAATACACAAAGACATTACCATAGTGAAAATTAGCAAAAAGTGCACCTCCCAGTTTTCTAATTTCATCCGGAGTTTTTATCCAGCTCGATGTTTTTTTATCAAATTTACCAAAATTCTGCAACTCTCTGTACTCATCCTCAGTTAAAAGTTCAATACCCATGTCAGCAGCCATATCAACTGCGCTATTTTCCGGTTTAAACTCTTTTCTTGATTCCAGCCCTTCCCGGTCGTAACAAAGACTCCGGCGACCTTTTGGACTCTCCTCAGAACAGTCGTAAAAAATGTATTCGCCCTTCTTTTTATCATGACCAACAACATCAGGTTCACCACCGGTTCTTTCCATCTCATTCAGCGACCACAATTTTTCAGCATTCGCCTCAAGTTTCACTTGTATTTCACTCCAATCAAGGCCTTTATGGCGATTCATGTTTTTCTCAAAACGGGTTTTTAATGTTCTGAGAATCTCTTCAGATTGTTCTGGTGACAATTTCTTTTTATTTCCCATTGTCATAATAATTTTTATAAATCATCTCAAAGCCTGCACATATACTTTTAAAACCAAGTGAATTATGTGTTTCATTCTTATAGTGTATATAATCCCAATTAAATCCCTCTGGGGCATATTCATCTAGCATATCAATAAAAGGGAAGATACCCATCCCTTTCTCATTTGATAATGAAATGAAAATCGATTTTTTAACATCCTTGTTAATTTTAAAAAAATCAAGTATTTTCTTTACATAGGATTGGTCTTCATACCACAAACTAGGATCGATGCAAATAAATGAGTCAAATAATTCAGGCTTATTTTCCAATGCATAAACAGCAAATAATCCTCCAGCAGAATGCCCGATAATACATCGTTCAGATACTGTCCGATAAGTAGAATCAATGAAAGTTACCAATTCCGAACTAATGAAATCAAGGAACTTCCCTGCACCTCCTCCGGTTGGGCACTCCTTTGAAGGAGAGGGCAAGTAGTCCTTTTCTCTATCATTGGATACTATTCCCACAATTATAACAGGCGGCATGATTTTCAGGACGACAGAATAATAATTTACTATCCCGTAAACTGCAAAAAGATTATTTCCAACATCTAAAACATAAACAACCGGAAATTTTTCATCCGGTTTATCTTTATAGCTAAATGGAGGCATTACAACTATGGTTTTCTGTTCGTTCAGAACTTTTGACTCAATATGAATTTTGTCTCCAATAATTAAATCACCATATTTTTGCTGAGCAATACAATTACCAGAGTGTATAATAATCATTAGAAAAATGACATAATAAATAAATTTTGTTGTTGTTTTCATTGTCAGCTTATCTGTAAATTGAATATTGCTGTTAATCTTTTATCTATCATTATAAAGTTACTAAAAGCGTTGAACTTACCAAAACATCATCAGCTAAATTATTACAATTTTTTTCTCCTCAATCTATCTATAAATTTTGTACTCACCCAATATATATCCATATCGTTTTCTTCATTTGTCCAACGAGTAAAAAACAAATACTTCCCATCAGGACTTACCGACGGAAATGTTTCTTGTGTCGCAGTATTTATTGGCTCACCCAAATTTATCGGTTCTGACCATTTATCACTATGAATATCGTGAAAGCTGATGTATAAATCACCATAATTCTGCCCTTTTCGTGATGAGAAAAGTAAATAGCTATCATCCGGTGCAATAAATGGAGTCCAGTCCATAGAAGTTATTGAGTTTATACATTCAGGTAAAGTATCGGGTTTAAGATATTCGCCATTTTTAAACAGGGATTTTAATATATCACATGTCCAATTATTATTAATTGTCCTGTGGTCTAAATAATATAAAGTCCCGTTGGTGGTTAATGAAGCCTGGCATTGACCATCTAAGGTATTTACCGATGACGTTAACTTTTGTGGAAAACTCCATTTGACACCTTGTTTTTCTACAAACCAAATATCGGCATTTCCATCATTATCTGCTCCAAAATATATTTTTTCACCATCAGTTGTTAAGAAAGGATCAAAGTGGTTAATACTATCACCTAACGGTTTAAAGATTTCCTGTTTTGTCCATCGATTATTTATTTTAGACATTCGCCATATATTTAACAAACTCTCTTGATTATCTCGCGAGACCCAATAAACTTCGTTTCCATTATAGGAAAAAATTGCAGCGCTATGCTCAAGAGTCTTTTTGGAAATAATACCAGGCGCGAAAACTACTGGAATATCACCTGGAGAAGTTTGTCCAAGATAATCACCATATAAACCGGTAAATTGTTGGCCAAATGAAGATTCAACAATTAAAATCACAGTAATAAACAGTAACGTTTTTTTCATGTTTTTAGATGTTAGTCACTTTTCCTCATCGTTAATCCATATATTTTCATTGTCTCTTTTTTATTTTCTACGCTAAAGCTTATTGTTTCTCCCCCAGTTTCACCAAATCCACAAAAGATAAGCTCATTATCATTTTCTATACGCAGGTAGTTAATGTATTCTCCTATAGTGTGTACCATCTTTAATTGCAGTAAATTATTATTTGCTATAGAAAGTTCCATTTCCAATATCTTATTCCATTGTTCAATATTATCATCAACTAATTTATATTTCCCTAAACGTGAACGCCACGTTTCATTTATTTCTTTAGGAGTTTCAAGGATACCAAGAGGTTGCCTTTTATAGTTGGCATCTTGCCAAGCAAGCAACTTATACCCCATTACTTCATAAAATATTAATCTTGGTTTTGTGTACCACTTAACACTATCAGATTTGATAATGCTACCGGGTAAAAACTCATCATTTGTCTGAGGCTTCAATTCGAAGTTGCCAAAAGTGGCATTAAGTAGTAACTTATTGTTTTCAAAATTAACATTCTGAATTTCGCTGGTATTAGCATATATTCCTGTATGTAATTTTAATGAGTCTATCGAAATGTTAACTGACACATGATTTTTATATGGGTATGAATGGATCAGATTTGATGATTTTATTCCTGATAATTCCCAAAATTTTTCACATGCCGCATACGTTAAATCAAGACCACCTAACGTATTCACAAAAAATACAGCAGCAATTTTCTTTTTCAGGTCAATTGTAAATACGGCATTTGCCACAAAATGACTTCCGCTATGCATAATTACTAAACTGGAGTCATTTTTAAAGACATCCCATCCCATACAAGTATTTCTATTTTCAATATTATCGTTATTTATTTCATCGAATAGCTTGAAAGTCTCAGATCGTAAAAAGGCCCCTTCTTTTCCATTGTAAACAGCTATCATTTCCTTAGCAAATACAACCATATCATCTATTGTTGATATTAAATCTCCTGCCGGCATACCTCTTCCATATTTAATAGGATAATAGGTTCCGGTTGAATCATAAGTCTTGCTTATATTATTTAATGCGGTGTGACCTAAAAATCCGGAGTTATTCATTCCAATTGGTTTTAAAATATTGTTTTGAATGTATAAAGGATAATCCTGGTTGCTTACTTTTAAAATGGTGTTTCCTAAAAGAGTATAACCCGGATTGGAATAGTGATATATGAAATTGACAGGGTAACCCAAATACTCATTTCTTAGATAGCTAACAGTATTTGTGTAATTTTCATTTTTAGCCCAAAAATTTTTGATCATATTGTTTGGAATCCCCGAGGTGTGCTGAATTACCGATTTTACAGTAACCTCTCTAATGTCTCTTTTCCGTGTTTTAATACTGAATTCTGGCAGGTAGTCAACTAATGGTTTATCAACATCCAGTAATTGTTTTTCATGAAGCTGCATTATCCCCATAGCTGTAAAGGGTTTTGTAATTGAGCCGATACATAAGGCAGTTTGGGTGGTAAAAGGAAGATTTTTTTCTTTATCGGCATAACCAAAGCCCTCTTTCCAAACGGAATCGCCAATTATTAATGCGGCACCTACTCCAACAAAATGTCCGGATTTCATTTTCTCCTTAATAAGTGCTTTGTATTCTTCAATTAATTTTGAATTGAATAATTGATTGCTTTCTTGCGCATGCACCAAAGACATTTTTGACATTAAGATAATTGTCAGAAAAAGTAATACTTTTAATTTTTTCATAAGAATTTAAAGTTTAATACATTTCGTTTTCCGACAAATGTATATAATGGATTGGATGGTTGGAATATAAAAGGGACAAGCGGTAAAATTTAGATAATAAGCGGTTGGGAGTAAACAGCTCGCTGCTATAAATTCAATTCTTTTCTTATTGTCATGGCACACCTTCGGCTGACTTCTTCAGGGATATCTGAGTTTTTCAACCTGATTCTATAGGTATAGTTATACCATGGTTCTATCTTTTCGATATAATCCTTATTTATAATGGTTGACCTATGTATACGCAAGAATGTTTTTTTTGGCAAATCACTTTCCCATTTTACTAAAGGCTTTTTAAGTTCGTATTTTATATTTCTATTATCGACGATACTAGAATAATTGCCATTTATTGAGATTTTTACGATATTTTTAACAGGTAGTAAGACTATATCATTCTTCAAGTAAACTGAGATAATATCATTTGAGTTAGAATTTTCTTCTTTAAAAATATTCATCGTCCCTTTTTGAGTATTGGATTGCTCAAGTAATTTGCCGAAATAGTAAAGAACACTAAAAAAAGCTACAACAAATGTGAAAGGAAACGTGCGCCTTGAATTGATATCCCAAGCAATGTTTAGTTGATTTATTTTAGGATTTATAATCCATGAAATAATTGGTTCAAAGAGGCCCCAAGTGTAAGCTCCTATAAATGACAATATAATTATTAAGGATAATATAAATGCAGTATCGATATTCTTTCTTATTAACCTATTATAAAACCTAGTTAGAAAATAAAATACTAAAAGGCCACAAAAAGTAAATAAGATCGTCCATAAAATCAACAATGGTGTACCATAATCTTTTTTATTAAAAAAAAAGAGATTAATAATTAGTAGTAAAAACCAATATATTGACCATCCAACAAACTGCAATCGGATATATCTTTTAATTTTCATGGGCGACCGGTCCCTTTTTCTTTCATTAATTTGTCATAGTCGCCCAGAACCAGTTTTAAGCTGGAAATTATAATTTCCGGATCATCTATCTGTATAATATGCCCCGATTTCGAACAGTAAAAGAATTTTCCGTATCTGAGCGGATTAATTAATTCTAACCACTTTTTAATCTTTATATTATTGTCTATTCTAAACAGTTTTTCCGGATCATACATAGAAGACGAGCTCTCTGTACTTATGGGGTACCCTCCAGCCATTATAAAATGAATCGGCACATCAGGCAAGGGATTTCGATCGATTATTGCATAACCTGTCTTGCTAAATTCTCTTTGAGCTTTCATCTCTTCCACAACAAACTTTGGCCATTGAGCAATGTATTCATCGGCCCATTTGTCGTATGAGTTAAAAAGAGAGTCAATCTGATTTTCTGTTAAACCTATTTGCCTGTATGGCAATCTTCCTCCGCCCTCACCTTTAACAAAATCGTGAGGATCAACAAAAATTAGCCCGGCAACTTCATTCGGGTACATAGAAGCAAAGCATCTGATATACGCCGCACCCCAGGAATGTCCTACCAGTATATAGGGGGGTTGCAATCCCTTTGCGAGGAGCGATTGCCTGAGAACATCAGCAATATGATCGATGGTTGGAAGCTTGTTATCATCCTCAGAGCTCCCAATTCTGGGCCGATTATAGGCGAATGTCGCATTTCCCTTTGATACCTCTTGAATGACAGGGATCCAATACTCGAAATCTGTACTTCTGCCATTTTCAAAAACAATCACCGGTTTTCCTTTTTGATTGTTTTCCATACCATAGGTAACAACTTCAAGTTTGAACCCATTTACTGTTATCAGGTCCAGATTAGGAAAGGCTCTCGTTCTATTTTCCTGAACTGTTTCAAGTAAGGGCCTCCACCTCTTATCATTATAAAGCGATGTTAAATCGGGATCCACTTTTATATGTCCGGAATTGGTGTAATTCATCAACTCTACAATATACTTTAAATTAGAGAATGCGCTGTCGGGGTTATTTGCCAAGGCCCACGAACAAGAGGCATTATACCGTTCTCTCGAAGTGGCTTTCCAACCATTAACCTTAAACGCATTAGAATAAGTTAACGCAGAATTTTTATAGTCTTTCGCGTTATAAAGAGAGTCTGCCCTTTTTACAAGATCAGGATATTTTTGAGGAATATTTTGTCCGGACAAATGAACTGCGAATACTAAAAATACTAAAAACAAGGTTGTTGACTTCATATGGCATGTTATCTTAATTTTCGATTGATTATTTCTCCAATTCGAGTCGTATTTCTTCTTCAAGCTCTTTGTTGTAGCCAATCTTTAAATGCCTCTCAAATAGTTCTTTTAGATACATCTTGCTTCTCTTTTCCTTGTCATATTTTTCTGCAAGATTGAATAAAACGCCCAGGTATCCCGATGCTACTACCCCGGAGATACGAGGCATATTACTGCCAGTAATCGTTTTAAAGTTACAGACATTTTTCTCCTGAAGCAATTGTTCCATTATGTTGTAATCAAACGCAAATTCTGTCTCTTTCGTTAAAACAGGTCTCAGACGGGATACCATTCCACAATTCTGAAAATATAAGTTTAGCCCTCCGTATAGTGTTGGTGAACAAAAATTCGAAAAAAAGACCGGGCGTTCCGAAAAATTATCCTCTATGATTTGAAGAAGGATAGCTCTTTGAGGGCTAAGATAGGCACGCTTCTTAGCTTGCTCACTTTCAATTTTTGAATGCATTCTTTCTGAGAACAAATCTGGTGCAACTTGCCATTTCATTTGATAGTTATCAGGCAACCCAACCCGGTTTTCATCGGCAGTCGAAATCTGGATCGAAACCGTGGTTAAATCCCATTTAAAAGGGTGAATATCCATTATTTGCTTATCGGTCAGATCTATATTTACCCTTTTAACAGCACCTTTCAATCCGGTTTTTATAAACTTTACGTACCAAGGGCGGTCAATATTTCCAATGGGCAGAATGGATAGGTCGGTCCGAACATTTTCGTGTAATTGTAAATAGAGACAAATGTCAAAATCGACGTTGCCACCTGTAAATAGAATAGCATTTTTGTCGCAGGCGTTTAAAAAGTTCCGACCGAACTCTTTCAGCCAGGCGGGATATGCGCCTTTGCTATCGGCTAACTTGTAGAAATATTTTAACTTCTCAACATCGTAGTTTTGCATTGCAATAAATGCATTTCCGCTACATTCTGCCCCATAAAAATACTTTGCATCTCCATAGTCTGGATTTAGTTCGAGTGCTTTGTCCAGGTATTTGAAAATTTGGCTCGAATATGAAAAGTCATATCCGCTTAATGGTCTGCTATCATAAGCCCTGTAATGATTGAACCAACCCAGATAATAGAAAATCTCTGCATCGGCCGGAGATTGTCTTGCAGCCTGCTCGAGTAGGGCAATTGCCTCGCTATAGTGTTCTTTATGAAACTCGTCCAATGCCTGCTGTTTTAATGTTGGCATTTGTCCAAAAGCACCCAGACAAAAAAATCCAAAAAGCAAAAAAAATGTTGTCCTTTTCATAACCGTTATAATAAAATTGGGGCAAATGTGTGGGATGTGGATATATACAAATATATTATTAATCGGCAAGTTTTGTCATGCCATTTAGAATATCGTTTTTTATTATCTGAACTGATTTTTCCGGTTCTTCAAATACAGGACTATGAGCCGATTTCCTGAATGTATAAAAACCTTTGACAGGGGCATTAAGTTTATTAAAATAGTCCTTTGCCAAATTGTACGAAACAGTATAATCATAAATGCCATGGAAAAAATAGACAGGAATATTTATCTCAGTCACTTCTACGGCCAGATCTGTAGAGAGCATCCTATCCCACAGTGGACTGACTCCGGACCGGGCTTTGCCGCTCCACATTTTAATCTTTTCTATTAATGTATAGTCGCGGCACTTAAGAGACTGAAAAAAAATACCTGTGATTACAGATTTCATATCGTGTGTAGTTCCTACACCAAGGCTGTGCATTGCTTTATCACGTAACATGAGGTATGAATCCGGCGTACCATCTTTTAGTGTGACTGGTGCTGATTCCAGCTTTCTAAGCATCTTGTTGTCTCTCTTTATTTTATATTGCTCGACCATATATTCGAAAGCGAGTCGCTCAGATTCCAGCTGATCTGACATCTGAGCCTCGGCAATGTATGCATGGTACAATTCCGGAAATTGCGCTGCCATATGTATACCAATGAAGCTTCCACCTGAATGTCCCATAAGGTAAATTTTTTCCTGTCCAAAACGCTCTCGCAAGTAATTCGTCACCTCCTTTGTGTCGGATATCATTTGTTCCAGCGTGATAGACTCTCGTGGGATATTGGAGCTGTAAGACAGGCCCGACCCTCGTTGTTCCCACCAAACAACAGTGAATATGTCTTCAAGACCTGTCGGATACCTTTTAGTCAGAAAATACTCTGGCATACCACCATGAAGATAAAGCAATACCGGATTCGTTACATTTTTGCTCATGATAAACATACCCTGCTTTACCCCATTAATATTGATAAAGATTTTTTCTGAAATGCTGCCTCGCAATACACTTCCTTTTTTGTCAAGAAATGGTTCCGGTTTTCCGGGGCTCATCACAAACAATACCCCAACAGAAGTGAGTAAGCAAATTAATATTATAGAAAGAAAAATAAGCATAATCCTGCCTCCTTTAGCCCAATTAGACATAAAAATAACAATTTTACAGCAATTATTTAGGGGAATTTTGAGAATGAATGTCTGTTTTTAATGGTTGGAGGTGTTTACGATAATATCTCTTATAGTATTTTTCATGCCATTTTTATTTTTTCATTTTATTGAATAATACTCTTAATCCGTCAGGTAAAGTTTTCCGCCAACCGGTCCAGTCGTGCCCGCTCTGGAATTCCTGATAATATATCTCATAACCTTTTGATTTTAAAACATCTCTCATTTGTCTATGTTTCACGATGAAATTAAAGTTACTAAAACTCCGCATAACTGTTTCTTGTAATCCACAATCCAGATAAAAACGAATTGGCAATTTTTGAGATGATCTGTATTGTTCTGTTAACCAAGGGATACTATCAGTTACCTTAATCCCACGCCAATAGCTACCCGATTGTGACAATACATTCCCAAAAATATTCGAATAATTAAAAGCAATATAAGCCGAAGCTAATCCACCATAGCTGACTCCTGCAACTATCGACTTATCAGGATCTTTAGAAATCTTAAAATTCTGATATGCCCAAGGCATTAACTCCATGGCAACAAAATTGGCAAATGGTTTGTATAATGGAAGTTCTAACTCACGTCTTTCTACTGGCTGATTATCAATCATAATTGCAACACATGGCGGAATTTTCTTTTCTGCTATTAAATTATCTAGTATTATGGGCAATGGAACCCTTTCGAGATACAACGACTGATCAAAGATTACAATAGAAGGATATTCCATCTTTTCGCTATATCCATATGGTTTATAAACCACTACACTTCGTGAATTATTCAATATCTTACTATCTATTGCATATTCTGTCAAAGTTCCCTTGGATACTCCTTTTTTCTCATAAAACCAGACATCTGAACTATCAAGAAGGTAATCAAAAGCATTATAGCTGTAGTTGGTATCCAATCCAACAGGAATAAGATTGTCATTAAGTTTATCTGTAACTTTTATTGTACCCGAACTACCTGTTAAATTGTAACGGTACGAAGTGGTCCAATCTATTGGTATTTTAACAGTCCTCTTCCACATATCTGTTTTCTTGACCGGACATAGCTTCTGGTCCCTCCTGCCGTTACCC
>CAZREC010000004.1:0-39162 GCA_964599025.1 uncultured Muribaculaceae bacterium
GGCAAGAAGGTCTATCCCGTCAGTTATCCGGTAGTTGTCCCGGTAAACAAGTCTCTTTATTCCTGCCTGAATGATAAGTTTAGAACACTCAATACATGGTGCAGTTGTTACGTACATAGTTGCCCCTTCGCTGCTGTTGCTCGACTTGGCTACTTTAGTTATTGCGTTTGCCTCTGCATGAAGCACATAAGCCTTGGTATGGCCATCCTCATCCTCGCAGACATTTTCAAAACCCGATGGTGTACCGTTATAACCGTCAGAAATGATCATCCTGTCCTTAACGATTAATGCTCCCACCTGCCTGCGCTTGCAATAAGAATTTTTTGCCCAGACTGCAGCCATCTCCAGATAGCTCTTGTCAAACTGAATTTGCTTTTCCGTCATATTAGCCTTGTAATCTTTGATATAAAAATCTTTTTATACTCCTTTTTGGTGTTTTTTCAAACTCTTCAGGGAAAATTTTAACTGTCTGTATCTTGCAGAAATTCGGAAGGTCATCGTTGACAGCGATCCTGTTCTCCTCCATTTTTTTCTCGAGATCTGCCACGGATAACCCTTCCTGCTCAGCCAGTTCAAAATCGGGGTATATGAGTGCCGTAAGTGTGCCCTGTTCATCAATAACCAGCGACTCATTGACATATTGCATATTGTTCAGTAAGCTCTCAATCTCCTCAGGGTATATATTCTGCCCGCTGGGGCCAAGTATCATGCTTTTGGAACGCCCCCTTATATAGAGGAAGCCATCCTTGTCAATAACTCCCATGTCTCCTGTTCTCAGCCAGCCATCTTCTGTGAGAACGTTATCTGTAGCCTCCTGATTCTTGAAATAACCCAACATCATGTTTGCCCCCTTGCACATTATCTCTCCCGGAATCTTCTCCTGATCATCAGAGTCAATCTTTATCTCCATTCTTGGCACGGCCTTTCCGCAGGAGTACAATCTTGTGTCATCCCAGGGAGCATAGGTAATAATCGGGCCACACTCGGTCATTCCATACCCGACTGTAAAGGGGAAACCTATTTTACGAAAGAAAAGTTCAGCCTCCTTGTTAAATGCTGCGCCCCCTATTATCACCTCCCTGAACCTGCCTCCGAATGTCTTTACTAGTTCCTGTTGTATCTTCCTCTGAATCTTCTGGTCAATGACAGGCACTCTCAGAAGTACCCTCATAGACGTCTTGTTCAGAATTGGCTGAAGCTTCTTTTTATATATTTTCTCTATTATCAATGGTACCGATATAACTATATGCGGCTTTATCTCTGCAAATGCCTCCATTATGATCTTAGGACTTGGAACCCTGGTAAGGAAAAAGACATGGGCTCCCACTGTCATCTCAAAAAGGAATTCGAACATCATACCGTACATATGTGCCGTAGGAAGCATTGCCACCACTTTAGATGAGCTGTTCAGCTGGGGTTGAACCTCCATAGCGAATTCGACATTTGATATAAGGCTCCTGTATGGAAGCATGACCCCTTTGGAAAAGCCGGTTGTGCCTGAAGTGTAGTTTATCAAGGCAAGCTCTTCATGAGAATCCTCATAATATGCTATATGTTCTGGTCTGAAATATTTCGGATACTTCTTCCCAAAAAGTTCATTCAGGTGCTCCCTTGTTTCATATACCTTCTGATCTTTGGCATATAGCACTGAAAAGTCCGGAATCTGAATCACAACCTCGAGGTTGGGCATCTCTGTCTCACTGAGAAGTTCCCAGTTCTGGTCACCAATAAATAAAATTCTTGAATCAGAATGATTAACTATATGGTGAATGTTGCCTGGTTTAAATTCATGAAGAATTGGCACAGCAACTGCACCATATGTAATTGCAGCAATAAACACCACACCCCAGTTTGCCTGATTTTTTGAACAGATAGAGACCTTGTCTCCCTTCTTTAAGCCACATATCTCAAATACAATATGAAGCTTCTCTATTCTTCTGGCAACATCTCTGTAGTGAAGAGTTACACCTTTATAATCGGAAAGAGCAGGATTGTTCCAATTCTCCTTGAAGCTTCTTTCCAACATCAGGTTAAGTGATTTTTCCATTTATTTAGTATTTGTTATGCAAATGTCTGCAGCTCGCATAAATGAGAATATAATCCCTTCTGCTGTATAAGTTCGTTGTGTGTTCCTCGTTCAACAACCGATCCCTCCTTAAGAACGATTATCTCATCGGCATGCTGTATTGTAGATAGTCTGTGAGCGATAACAACCGAGGTTCGGTTTTTCATCAGGTTAATAAGCGCCTCCTGTACAAGTCTTTCACTCTCAGTATCCAAAGCAGATGTAGCTTCATCCAGAATCAAAATCGGAGGGTTCTTGAGAACAGCTCTGGCTATTGCAAGTCTTTGTCTCTGACCTCCTGAAAGTTTCAACCCTCTGTCTCCGATATTAGCCTGATATCCAAACTCCATCTGTGATATAAACTCGTGGGCATTGGCAATCTTGGCTGCTGTTATTACATCTTCCTCCCTTACCTGTTCCATTCCAAAGGCAATATTGTTAAAGACAGAGTCGTTAAAGAGTATTGCCTCCTGAGTTACTATCCCCATAAGGTTGATAAGTTCTTTTGGCTCGTAATCCCTTATATCAATTCCATCAAGAGTAATGGATCCGGTGGTTACATCATAGAATCTGGGCAGCAGGTCGGCCAGAGTTGTCTTTCCCGCGCCTGACGGCCCCACCAGTGCAATCATTTTGCCCTTGTTTATCTTTATATTAATGTTTTTGAGAACAGGTTCGCTGCCATATCTGAACCCAACTTCATTAAATTGTATCTCATTTTTAAACTCACTGACAGGTACCGGATTTGCTGATTTTTTTATTGCCGTATCAACATCCAGGATAGTAAAGATTCTAGTTCCGGAGGCCATCCCTCTTTGAATACTTGCATATGCATTTGAGATATTCTTTGATGACTCGAGAACCTTGTAATAGATTCCCATGAAGGCAACAAATACAGGCATATCCATATCCAGATTTCCTGTCATTTTCAGATAGCCCGCATATAATAAGACCACTATAACTACTGCAACTCCCAGGAATTCAGATAAAGGCGAGGCCATTTCCTGACGGTTATACATTCTTTTAGTTGTCTTTCTGTGCTTGTAATTTGTCTGGTCAAAGCGTTCATTTGTATATTTCTGGGCATTGAACGCCTTTACTATCCTCGCTCCGGTTATTGACTCTTCAAAGTGGCTGACAATGCGTCCCATAAGAGACTGAGATTCTGTAGCCCCCCTTTTCAACGATCTAACAACCCGGCCAATAACAAAAGCCGTTACAGGCAGAGCCACTAAAGTAACGGATGTCAGTTGGGGTGAATAATAAAATAGTGCAGCCAGATAACCTAAGATCATCAATGGGTCCCTGAATAATATCTGGAAAGAGTTGGCGACGCTGTTCTGAATCTCCGTAACATCGTTGGAAATGCTGGATAGTATATCACCCTTCCTTTTCTCATGAAAGTAACCAATATGTATTCTGGATATCTTAAGAAACAGCTCTTTTCTGATATTGTACATCAGCTTTGTTCTTAAGCTGACTAAAATTCTTTGTGATAGATATCTTGTCAGATTTGAAAGGAACGAGGTAATAATAAATATTACACATACAAATATAAGACCTCCCTGCTGAGAAGTTCCACTTGTATACTTTGTCAGGTAGTATTGAAAAAGTCCTTTGAAATAGTCAACACTCAAGGAGAATTCCGGAAAGGCCAGTTGCTGGCTCATGCTTCCCGGATCAAAAATTATTCTTGACAGAGGTTCTATAAGAACGAAATAACTTACTCCGAAAATAACTGATAAAATTGACAAAAAGAGATAGCCGGGCCAATATCTTCCGTAAGGTTTTGCAAATGACAACAATCTTAAAAATATCTTCATGCCTCTCTGTTCTCCTCTTTAGTTTCTTCGTAGTCTACATACTCGCCCACATTCTTGTCAACGACTTTATTCTGGGTTTTATTAGTGTTGTTTACAATAGTTTCTCCCTCACGATAATTTTCATCACCCTGAGAGTACATCCTGTTCTCATTGGCAAATTTCCCCACTTTTTTCTTAATCCACCAGGCCAGAAGCAGCGGTCCGAAACGCGCTAGGAGCCAAAAAAACAGGAACAGTATAATTATAAATGTTAAAAATCCTTCCATTATTTTTTCAATCTTTTTACCTTCCCGTTCTCCAGATTCAAAATTACATTTTTTTCCTCTTTAGTAGTTACCATTACCTCACTTTGAGATGTAATTTTAATTTCTGTTCCCGGCATCAGAGAATTTTTGCCGGAAAATTTTGTAACAGGGTTTCCGTTTATAGTATAAATTATTGTTTCCAGTTGCGTTCTTAGTACCCAGTATTTATTTCTGCCAACTTTAATGAGTTCCGGAAATTCCTTAATAGTCTCTTCTCTGCTGATGTCGTTCCACGCCGGATAGTGTTTGCATTCCCTGTCATAAAGACGTAAGGTATTATCGGTATGTAGCAACATAATTGCAAAATCACCATCACCTTTGATATCATATGTTTTTGGGCCAAGCATAATTAGAGAGTCAACCTTTTTTGGGTATGTTCCTACAAACCCTCCTCTTCTGTCCAGCAAATATAGCTCGTTTCCACTTGCAAAGAGCATTTGGAGCTTTTTGTTACGCAAATAATCAACCTGCATTACAAACCCTCTTATTGGTGTTTGAAACGGAACGGTCCATATTCCCTTTTTATTCTTGTCTATCAACCTTAAATTAAAATTAGGCAGTTGCTCCAGATATTCGGTCTCTCCATTGTTGAAGTTAATTAATTTAAATGGCCCCTTATCTATCTGTATAATTGTATCAAGTTGCCATCCCGGAGTTTTGTCCTCTTTCTTGCGTTGCGGTTCCGGCAGTTGTTTCATTTGTTCTGCATAAAACAGCAGGTTCATACCGATGCCTGTTTCTGTCTGATCAAGCTGATATACTATAGCCTCAAAGTTTTTACTGTTCAGTTGTTTCCTCACTGGTTCTCTGACCGGTTTCTTAAATAGTGCAGCTATGGAGTCTGGCTGGACAGAAACATTTACTATCAGGGAAAGAAGAGAATTTTCTTTTGATATCTTACTGTATAAATCTGTCTGGCTAAAATACTGCTCCATTGTAAAATTTGAAAATGTTCCTGCTGCAAACTCCTTTATAATTTTATTCCCGCCAATAATTACCCACTCCCCTCTTCTGCAAAATGCCACCTCGTCGGTATTAGAAAAAACCTTGCCAAAAAGATCGGTCATTGCCCCTTTATATCTGAAAATATCAACAATTCCCTCTTTTTCCCTCTCTTTAAGGCCCGACTTTATTAGTGTGACCCATTGCTGTGTTCCTTCAAAAGGTAACAAAGCAGTAGCAATCTCCTTAGGTTCGAGCGACGTAAACCAACTTTCATTCTCCTCTGTCCTGGCTGAATTCGGTTTCTTATACAACTCCTTGTATTCACGGTACCTGTCGGAGAAAAGAGCAAAATTTTCAAGAGGGAGCGCAAGTAGTATATAGGTATTGTACGGAACTACTTTCCACGATTTCATCTCTCCTCCTGTATAATTTTTAAATACCTCAGAATAGTTGCCTACACCCTTCAGATTAATAAAATCTCCCTGATAACTGTGACAGACAGGAGAGAATGTGCCACTCAGAGTGGTCCACGAACTGAACTTTGAAAGAAAATCAGAATATCCCCAATATTTCCATTCAGCTGAACCAGAGAAAATCTTTCCGATGTTCTGATGATTTATGAACAGAAGATTATCCTTGCTGATGGTCTCTTTCAACACTCTGGCAAACTCATGATTGTCCAGTATTGAGGTTTTAGATATAAGGTGCCTGATGGATGATTCCAATACAATAGGTGAAGTGCTTGCGATAAGGGTATTCTTGTAAACAGCAAACTGAATTTCATTTGACATATATATATCAACACTATTGAAAACCCTCTTTTTGTATCCGGTCAATGTTGATGAAAGTGCTTTTACAAGTATCTCCTTATCTGTATTGTTGCCCGGAAGGTCCAGACAGTATAGCAGCGAAAGATCATTTTTTGCCGAATAATGTACTGAAAATAAGGCCTCTGAACTAGACAACTCTTTTAACAATGGTTCACTTTTACATATCTTGTCCAGAGACACAAGGAGCTTAAGCAGTTCATTATCGTGGTTCAGATAATGCGAAAAGATACTGGTTGAATCGATAAATGCCTCATCTAAGACAGAATTGTTTTCGAAAGTGAATATTGCTACTGCATCTACTGGCACTGCAATTGCATTTTTCAAAACCACACCTCTTTTCTCCTCGCCTGAATTTGTCTTCTGCCTGTTTAAAAAAAACAGAGCTGTCCCACCCCCCAAAAGTAGAATAACTATGGGAAGGACAATGAAAATATACCTCTTTTTTGTGATTATCATAAGCTCACAAAGCTATTAAAAAATAAAAAAAGGAACAAACTAAAAAAAATTGTATTTTTGCAAACATTTTATTAGAAATTACAACAAAACATTTACAAATCATTATGCATATGGACTCTTTTCTTAATTATAATATAAATCCTGTATTGGTTCACTTACAAAAAAATCCTTCAGATTTTACCAAAAAGGATATTATTGAATTTATTATTGATAAAGGAGTAAGAATCCTTAATTTCAGATATGTAGCAGCAGACGGAAGGTTAAAAACACTTAATTTTCCTGTTACAAGCTATCAGTATCTGGACAGCGTGTTATCTTATGGTGAGAGGGTGGACGGATCTAGTCTTTTTCCTTATATCCAGGCCGGATCAAGTGATTTGTATGTAATTCCAAGATTTTCAACAGCATATCTCGACCCATTCGCAAAGATACCAACTCTCGGTCTTCTCTGCTCATATTTTACAAAAGATGGGCTGCCATTGGACGAAGCCCCTGAAAACACACTGCTTAAAGCATCAAAATCCTTCACCAGAAGGACAGGATATTCATTTCAGGCAATGGGAGAGCTGGAATTTTACATCGTAGATGACAAACGAAGTGATTATCTTATCCCTGACCAGAAAGGCTACCACGAATCTGAACCTTTTACAAAGTTTGAACAATTCCGTTGTGACCTTATGAATCATATAGCACAGACCGGAGGTCAGATCAAATATGGTCACTCCGAGGTTGGAAATTTCACACTGGACAACAAAACATACGAACAGAACGAGATAGAGTTTCTGGTATCACCTGTTGAACAGGCTGCAGATCAACTTGTAATGGCAAAGTGGATTATCCGTAACCTGGCATTCCGATACGGACTCAATATAACATTTGCCCCAAAAATCACTGCAGGTAAGGCTGGAAGCGGACTACACTTCCACACCAGAATGGTCAAAGATGGTAATTCTGTAATGATCAAGGATGGCAAACTTTCTGATGACGCACTAACAGCTATTGCTGGATATATGAAATGTGCATCATCGCTTACAGCTTTCGGCAATACAAATCCTACCTCTTACTTCAGGCTGGTTCCTCATCAGGAGGCACCTACAAGTATATGCTGGGGTGACAGAAACAGATCTGTACTTGTAAGGGTTCCACTAGGATGGACAGGTAAAAATGATATGCTTGCCATAGCAAATCCCCTTGAAGCTCCTTCAAACGGAAAGATTTCCGATAAGCAGACCGTGGAGATGCGCTCACCTGATGGTTCCGCTGATATTTATCAGATGCTTGCAGGTTTGACAGTTGCGGCAAGAACAGGTTTTGAAATGGCCGATGCAATGGAAGTGGCAAAGAGAACTTATGTAGATGTAAACATTCACGACCATGCAAATGAGACAAGACTAAACTCTCTTGAGCAACTACCTTCGTCTTGCTTTGAATCTGCACAGGAGTTGTCGGCAAAAAGGGAACTTTATGAAAAAGATGGTGTATTCAGTCCTTCTCTTATCGATGGTATCATCAAGAAACTGAATTCATATAATGATATAGATATACGCAGCGAAATAAAGGATTGTCCCGAAAAGATGATGAAGCTTGTGGAAATGTACTATCACTGCGGCTAATTGCCAATTTCAGAAAGGAACTTTATTCTCACCAGCCGTATCTCCTCTTCTGTATATCCTCTTCCAAGTTCATCCACTGCCTCCTTCAAAGAGTCAGTTGATGCCTCTGTCTTGAAATATTCATATACATCCTCAACTTTGTCGTCATCGACAGTTTGTCTGATGTAGTAGTCAATATTGAGTTTCGTTCCAGAATTGACTATAGATTCAATCTCATCCAGAAGGTCGCCAATTTCCATACCCTTTGCCTCGGCAATATCCTCAAAAGGAAGCTTCCTGTCGATGCTGGTAATGATGTAAACCTTATTCAGCGATTTATTTACAACAGATTTTACTACCAGATCCAGAGGCCTTTCAATTTCATTTTCCGATACATACTTATCTATAAGATCAATGAAGTCCTTGCCGAACTTTTTTGCTTTCCCCTCACCTACTCCCTGACAGTTTTTCAGCTCCTCAAGTGTTATTGGATACTGAAGCGACATGTCTTCAAGAGAGGGATCGTGGAAAATTACAAAAGGCGGCAGGTTGAGCCGTTTTGACATTGAATGGCGCAGATCTTTAAGCATTGCAAGAAGGACCGCGTCTCCACCTCCACCTCCGGCTTTTCCGGAGCCAGCTGTAACACTATCATCGTCTTCGTCCGATTCAATGAACTCTTTGTCTTCTGTAAGCATTATTGACTGTGGGTTTTCGAGAAATTTCAATCCTTCGGGAGTACAGTCAAGAAGACCATACCTCTCTATATCCTTCTCAAGCAGATGATGAATAAGAGCCTGCCTTATCACTGCCATCCAGAATCTTGTCCCCTTAGATCTGCCTATACCAAAAAGTTCGTGGTTATGATGGTTATATGATTTTATTATTGAATTGTTTACACCTGAAAGAATATTTGCAATATGATCTGCCTTAAACTGTTCTTTCATCCCCGATATAAGCTCCAGAATAAGAGCTACATCATCCTTTCCTTCAAACTGTTTCTTAGGAAACAGGCAATTGTCACATGATCCGCAGTTGTCCTGCATATAACTCTCTCCAAAATAGTTAAGAAGCACCTTCCTTCTGCACACATTAGACTCTGCATAGGAAACAGTCTCCATGAGCAGCTGTCTGCCTATTTCCTGTTCAGATATAGGTTTACCCTGCATGAATTTCTCAAGCTTCTGAATATCTTTATAAGAATAGAAAGTTATACACTGTCCTTCTCCTCCGTCTCTCCCGGACCTTCCTGTCTCCTGATAGTACCCCTCAAGACTTTTCGGAATGTCGTAGTGAATCACAAACCGCACATCTGGTTTGTCAATTCCCATTCCAAATGCTATTGTTGCAACTATAACATCAATCTCCTCCATAAGGAACTTATCCTGAGTGAGTGCGCGTGTTCCTGCGTCAAGCCCCGCATGATAAGGGAGGGCCCGTATTCCGTTTACTGTCAGCAACTCTGCAACATCTTCCACCTTTTTCCTGCTAAGACAATAAATTATACCTGTTTTCCCTGTATTGTTTTTTATATATCTGATTATCTCTCTGTCAATATTGACCTTGGGTCTTATCTCATAATAAAGGTTAGGTCTGTTGAACGACGATTTGAAAACACTTGCATTCTGCATCCCCAGATTTTTCTGAATATCGCTTTGCACTTTTGGTGTGGCAGTTGCAGTCAGAGCAATAACAGGTGCCTTGCCTATCTCCTGTACAATAGGGTATATTCTCCTGTACTCCGGCCTGAAGTCGTGACCCCATTCCGATATGCAGTGTGCTTCGTCAACTGCATAAAAAGAGATCTTTATCTGTTTTAGTAATTGAATGTTCTCCTCCTTTGTAAGGGATTCTGGTGCAACATACAACAGTTTTGTCAAACCCGACAGAAGATCATCTTTGACCTCTTGTATCTGACTCTTGTTTAAAGACGAGTTAAGAAAATGTGCAATACCGTCCTTCTCTTCGACAAAACCTCGTATGGCATCTACCTGATTCTTCATAAGAGCTATCAGAGGGGAGATAATGATTGCGGTACCCTCCATCAACAGTGCCGGCAGCTGATAGCAAAGAGATTTGCCGCCTCCGGTAGGCATCAGTACAAAGGCATCATTTCCATCTATCAGATGTTTTATGATCGCCTCCTGATCTCCCTTAAATGCGCTGAAGCCAAAGAAAACCTTTAGCTGTTCATGTAGAAATTCAGAAGTTATCATCATATGATTTTTGGAAAAATAAGTTACCTTTGTAAATCTAAGTTATCTATTTGTTTTCTCATCACAAAATTTTTTATGAATATTTCAAAGAGAGACCTGATAAATATCGCACAAGGAGTCGTTGAAAAGGAGGCTGCTGCAGTCGCAAGACTTAAGGGCTACATAGATGAGCAATTTGTTGATATTCTTAATTTAATCTATAATAGCAAAGGCCGTCTCATAATTACAGGAATTGGCAAAAGTGCAATTATAGCAAGCAAAATTGTTGCCACACTCAATTCTACAGGAACTCCATCGATATTTATGCATGCGGCCGACGCAATTCATGGAGATCTGGGAATCATTCTTGAGGATGACATCGTACTTTGTCTGTCCAAGAGCGGTAACACCTCTGAGATAAAGGTGCTGGTACCTCTAATTAAAAAAATGGGGAACAAGGTAATCGCAATGGTGTCTAATTGTGACTCTTTTCTGGCCAAACAGGCAGATTATGTAATTCGAGCCACCGTCGACTCAGAAGCATGTCCCAACAATCTTGCACCGACATCAAGTACGACCACACAACTGGTAATGGGAGATGCCCTGGCTATATGTCTTTTGAACATGAGAGGTTTCACTCAGCAGGACTTTGCCAAGATTCATCCGGGGGGCTCACTGGGCAAAAAACTCTACACGCGCGTAAGGGACCTTATTGATAAAGATGTAATGCCTTACGTTTATGAAGAGGAAAACATTCAGAACACTATTATAAATATCTCAGTAAACCGGCTTGGAGCCACTGTGGTTGTAGACAAGGATAATAACCTGCTTGGTATTATAACAGATGGCGACGTCAGAAGAATGCTGGAGAAAGGATTCAGCCTTAAGTCGTTGAAAGCAAAAGACATAATGTCACGAAATCCAAAGACGATTGAGTCCGATGAATTGGCAGTTAATGCTTTTGACATGATGGAAAAGAACAAAATCACCTCTGTAATTGTTTTGGATAAAGGAAAATATATCGGTTTGGTACATATACATGATATTATCAGAGAAGGAATTGTATGAAAATTTTTAATCCAAATGAAATAGGCATAGCTAATGGTAACTATTTTGCTCTGCCATACAAGCTTGAAGATTCCGAAATTGCCATTCTCTCTGTGCCATGGGATGTGACAACATCTTACAGGCCCGGAACCCACAACGGTCCGCAAGCAATTATAGATGCATCACTTCAGGTTGATCTGTTTGATGCACTGGTTCCCGATGCATGGGAGGTGAAAATTGGTACCGTTCCTATTGATGAGTCAATATTAAAGAAGAACAGAAAGTATAGAAAAATTGCAGAGAGTGTTATCAGTAAGCTAGAAGAGGGTATTGACAACAGTACACTTAAAGAGGAGCTTAATTGTGTGAACGGAGCCTCCTCTCTGCTTAACCAATACGTTTACAAATCCTGCAAAGAGCTTATAACTAAAGGTAAAATCGCGGGGGTTGTTGGTGGTGACCATAGTGTTCCCCTGGGAAACATGAAGGCTGTTTCTGAGCAATATGAAGAGTTTGGCATTCTCCATATTGATGCCCATGCCGACCTCAGGATAGCATATGAAGGATTTACATACTCGCATGCCTCTGTTATGTATAATGCTCTTAATGAAATCCATCAGATTTCCCAATTGACCCAGGTAGGTGTCAGGGATTTTTGTCAGGAGGAGTCTGACATAATTAATCAGGATCCCCGAATACGTTGCTTCACAGACATTGAGTTAAAGAGGAACAGCTTCGATGGCAAATTGTGGAAAAAGCAATGTGAGGAGATTATTGCCTCTCTCCCTGGTAACGTTTATATAAGTTTTGACATCGATGGTCTCTCTCCTGAACTATGCCCTAACACGGGGACACCTGTTCCGGGCGGCATAAGTTTCAGGGAAATAGACTATTTACTATTCATGCTGGCATCGTCTAATAAGAAAATAGTCGGTTTCGATCTTTGTGAAGTTTCTCCTTCGGCAGAAAGTGAATGGGATGCAAATGTCGGTGCAAGAATCCTTTACAAACTTTGTATCTACTCCGCACATAATAAAAAAAACAGATTGCCATAACTAATGACAACCCCATTCTCAAAGCCTAAGATAAACCGAAGAATAGAGATAGGCAATATCTTCAGTCTTTTTTTTAAAAATCAGTCCAATGGCGGAATAGTACTGCTTTTTTGCGCCTTGCTGGCAATTGTCATTGCCAACATTCCCGATTTATACTACCTGAACGGGATATGGGAAGAGAAATTTGGATTATATCTAGGTTCAGCAAAAATTGAAATGACCCTGAGAAACTGGATTAACGATGGCCTTATGGCTGTTTTTTTCTTTGTTGTAGGGCTTGAAATCAAAAGGGAGATGTTTGTCGGGGAGCTGTCATCCATAAAACAGGCTACCCTGCCTATTTTTGCTGCGTTTGGCGGAATGCTGGTTCCGGCATTGATATTCACATTTTTCAACTATGGAACAGAGAGTCAGAACGGCTGGGGTATCCCTATGGCTACTGATATAGCATTCGCTCTTGGTATTCTGTCTCTTCTTGGTAAAAGGGTTCCAGTCTCTCTTAAAATCTTTCTGACGGCTCTTGCGATTGTAGATGACCTTGGTGCTATTGTGGTACTTGCACTATTCTACCCTACCCATGCAATTCAGCCTGACCTGCTGTTATATTCCGGCGGGATTATTATTCTTCTGGTGTTTTTTAACCGGTTTAATGTTCATAAAGCAATTTTTTATATCATTCCGGGCATTGTTTTATGGTTTTTGATACATGGATCGGGAATTCATGCAACAATTGCAGGAGTGCTTCTTGCCATGACAATACCAGGTAAAACCTCTCTCAACGAAGTGAGGTTTTATATCAGGTGCAAGTATCTTCTTGAAAAATTCAAGACCTCGGGAAATCATGAAGTCATGGTGCTGGCTAATCCCCTGCAGATGCAGATTATCCAGAACATGCAAAGCTCCCTTAAAAACATTAATCCCCTGATGCAAAGATTTGAACACTCTCTGAGCCCTATCGTTACATATATAATTATGCCTGTTTTTGCACTTGCCAATGCTGGTGTACTGTTTGACAGCTCTCTTTTTTCACCTCCTATAGCTCCTGTTGCCAAAGGAGTTTTTGCAGGTCTGCTCATAGGTAAACCTTTTGGCATTTTCTTTGCAAGCTGGATTGCTTGTAAGTTAAGGGTGGCACAGCTTCCTGCTGGTGTAAAGTGGAGTCAGATATTTTCTTTGGGAATTATTGCGGGAATTGGATTTACAATGTCTATCTTTATCGACAATTTAGCATTTACCGATTCAAGGATAATTGATACCGGCAAGGTGACTATTTTAATTACCTCACTAGTGGCGGCACTTATTGGGTTAATTGCAACTTATTATACTACAAGATCAAATATTGAGAACAAACCAATTAATAATCAATAAAAAAAATGAAAACAATCAAATTCTTCTCTATCATTGCTTTAGCTGCATTGATTACATTCTCATGCGGTGAGAAAAAAACTTCTTCAACAGGCGCAATAAGTCAGGCCGAAATTGACTCTGCAAGTTATGCTGTAGGTGTATCTCTTGGTAGCATGGTAAAGCAAGCAAACTTTGGTGAACTTAACATGAAAGAACTAAGCAAGGCAATGGCAGATGTTCTGGGTGACAAGACTCTTAAAATCGACGCAACAAAAGCAAATGAAGTTATTCAGGCGTTTGTTGTAAAAAGACAAGCTGCTGTCTCTTCTGAAAACAAGGAGAAAGGTGCAGAATTTCTTAAGGCTAACGGTACAAAAGACAGCGTTGTTACAACTGCCAGCGGTCTTCAGTACAAGATCATCAATGCAGGAAGCGAAATCAAACCTCTTGCAGAAGATACAGTTCAGGTTAATTACAAAGGCACCCTTATTGATGGCAAAGAATTTGACTCATCATATACAAGAGGCGAACCTGCAACATTCCCGTTAGGTGGTGTTATCAAGGGTTGGATCGAAGGTCTTCAGTTAGTTGGCGAAGGTGGTAAAATCAGACTTTTTGTCCCTTCTGAACTAGCTTACGGTGAACAACAAGCCGGTCCGACTATCGGCCCTAACTCAACTCTTATTTTTGACATTGAATTGTTGAAAGTTAAAAAAGCTGTAGCAAAACCTGAAGCTGCTCCTGTTAAGAAATAATTATGGCAATAGAAATTACAGGCAGACTCATTAAGAAACTTCCTCAGCAGTCCGGCACCAGTACAAAAGGTGAATGGAAAAAACAGGAGTTTATTATTGAAACTCAGGAGAATTTTCCCAAAAAAATCTGCATGAATGTTTGGGGTGCAGAGAAAGTGGATGAACTTGCGGGTTATGTAGAGGGAGAAAACCTGAAGATTTCCGTTAATATTGAGTCCAGGGAGTTTAACCAAAGATGGTACACCGATGTTCGTGCCTGGAAGGTAGAAAGACTATCTGAAGGAGGTCAGGAACAGGTAAAACCAAGGACTGCAGGGCAGTCAGAAATTACAGATCCCTTCTCATCTGATGGCGGGGAGGATGATTTGCCTTTCTAAACACTAACTGCTGTTAAATAAAAGGGGTTGTCTAAAAAACAGACAACCCTTTTTTTATGGCAGCTCCCTTCTCCACCAGGTCATCTGTCTTTTCGCATATCTCCTGCTATTTCTTTTTATGAGTTCAATTGCTTCGTCAAGAGAGTATTTGCCGTCTATATAGTCGAACAACTCCCTGTATCCTACAGTCTTTAACGCGGGCCTCTCTCTGAATTCGTACAAACTCCTGACCTCTTCAAGCAATCCCTTCTCCATCATAATATCCACCCTTTTGTCAATCCTTTGATAAAGCTCTTCACGGGGTCTTTCAATCAGAATTTTCTCAATTTTAAAATTCCGCTGTTTACTTTTAAACTGTTTAAATGAGGAAAAGGTTTCACCTGTAGAAAGTGTGACTTCAAGAGCCCTTATTACTCTTTGCGGATTAGCAATGTCTATGGTTTCGTAACTCTCTCTGTCCAGGAGTCTAAGTTCTTTCCTTAATGATTCCAGCCCCTCGTTCTTCAGTCTCATCATAAGCGTCTCTCTTAACTCCATATCTGCAGGAGGAAAATCATCAATTCCGCGGCACACAGCATCTACATACAATCCTGAACCACCAACCATAACCAAAGAGTCATGAGTCTGAAAAAGTTCTTCAAGAAGTTTCAATGCTTCCAGTTCGTATTTTCCGGCAGTATATAAATCGTGTATAGAGTGAGAATAGATGAAATAATGATGTACCAAAGCCAGCTGCTCATCTGTTGGGGGAGCAGTGCCAATTCTCAGTTCACGGTAGATTTGTCTTGAATCACACGAAATTACAGGGGATCCCAGTTTCTGGGCCAGCTCTATTGCATAATCTGTTTTTCCGGCAGCAGTCGGGCCAATGACAATAAATAGTGTTTTATCAGACATCGGGTGCAGGTTAGCCCTCCTCTCCTTCCGGCAGTTCGTCTGTCTGAAAAAGCGGATCAGAGTCATTCAACTCTATCATCTGTTCAAAATCATCGTAATTATCGGAGAATTGATCAGGATT
Organism: uncultured Muribaculaceae bacterium; assembly: GCA_964599025.1. Taxonomy (GTDB): domain Bacteria; phylum Bacteroidota; class Bacteroidia; order Bacteroidales; family UBA932; genus Bact-08. The sequence continues at coordinate 15,811 of CAZREC010000004.1, forward strand.
CTTTCCCTTTTCTGCAATTAGTCTGGGATATGCCCTTCTTGCCAGCTCCTCCTCTTTTGAAAGAAGCTCCAGTGTAATGGCCCTGTCCTTGAAAGTATCATATACATAGAGCAACTTAGAGAGGCCGGACATGATTGTCTTTTCAAGTGTAATTGAATCCATTGTTCCGTCGCCAATGTCAAACAAACCATAATTGGCCTTTATTTTGTTGTTCTTATCGAGTCCACGGAACATGACTATTTGATCCGGAGCAAATCCAAGGTCATCCTGCAGAAAAAGATGGAGAGAATAGAGAGAGGTGTTCCCCCTTATCTCGTATTCCCTCAGAAATATCTTGTTTCCAGCAATAGTGGCCTTGTATCTGTATACCATGTTTTGTGAATTTTAAGCGAAGTTATACATTATTTAGTATAAATTCTAAACTATTTAGTCCATCGGCGTAGTCAGAAATTGAGGGATATTGTGTTTCACCAAGTTCCGTATCTGCAAATCTGAATTTTTTCCCAACCAGACACTGAAGGTGTAATTTATTTGAAATAACAAATTTCTCTGCCTCCTTGATATCTCTGTATCTTAAAACTCCTATTACACCCATAGGGGGAGGGAAACTCACATACTCCCTTAAAATATAGAAACCTCCGTCCAGATACCATGAATTCTGCATGACTGCGATAGTTTTTTGATATTTATATGCCGATAGGTAATCCTCGCTGACCATAGCGGACCTGCTTCTTCCTAAAATATCGGTGAGTAATCCAAAAGAGTAGTTCTCCGGAACCAGAAGTGTAGAGACACTCCTGCACCCCATTCCGTAATATAAAAATATGTCTTTTGAAAGTTTCTGCAGCTCCTCCTCAGTTTCATCACCTTGCAGTATGGCTATACTTGATCTGGAACTTCTTATAATTTTGGGAGTCTTGCTGTACATGCTTTCAAATATCTTAGCCGATTCATCACCTCCTGTTGCAATCAACAGATCCGGTTTATCCGGTAAATTTTCCGTGAATTCAACCCTATCTTTCCAGTATGGATTAATTTCACAAAGCATGCTAAACAGAACCGGAAATAAAAATCTGTCTTTACCTGATAGCTTAATCCGGGCCCTGCATCCTGTTGCCAATGTGACAAGAAAATCGTGAAAGCCTACAACCGGCAGATTTCCTGCCATTATTATTCCTACTATATGTTTTTTTTCCAGGAGGTTATCCTTATATGGCATTAACCAGTCCGTCAATATATTACTTTTGAGAAATTTTCCACTTACGGCCATTAGTGCCTCTTTTTGCATGTTAGTTGAAAATAGCGGATTATATTGCAGTGAAAGGTCAAATGCCCTATCCAGCAGATGATTGTCAGTAAAACCATTAAGGTGATCCTCCAATAATTTACCCAGTAATGAAAAATCTCTTATAAAAACTTCTGTATACATTTTGCAAATTTAGCAAAAAGAGGCTAATTTTACCAAAAGCTATGAATGTCAGTATGAGTGAAAATTCTCCCACAGACTCCTATAAATCAATATCAAAGCCCTCGACAGGTATTTATAAAGAACTTGGCAGTAAATTTCTCTCTTTCGCATATCCGGTCTCTTCAGAAGAAGAGGTTAAAAACATACTGACAGAGATTAGAAAAACTTATTTTGACGCAAGACACCATTGCTATGCCTATCGTTTGGGTGTCAATGGCGAGATATGGAGAGCCAATGATGATGGCGAACCCTCCTCTTCTTCAGGTAAGCCAATCCTCGGTCAGCTTCTGTCTAATGAGATCAGTGATGTACTGGTTGTGGTTGTAAGATACTTTGGCGGGATAAAATTGGGAATACCTGGTCTTATAAAAGCTTATAAGGCTGCAACTATTGATGCTATAGATAATACTGAAATAATTGAAAAGATTGCTGTAAGGGTAATTAAGTTCTGTTTTGATTATCTGCTTATGAATAATATGATGAAGCTGATAAAAGAGTACTCCGCAGTTATTCTTGAGCAACAATCAGACAATCTTTGTACCATAACCGTCACAATAAGAGAGAGTAACTACCGACGCTTTGCCGATTCAATTGCAGATACCGGAGGGACAATTTTAACAAGCTGAAATCAACATAATCAAACAAATATATGTCAAGAAACCTAATTTCTATACAAGATTTTTCTAAGGAGGAAATTTTAGAGGTCCTAAAAATGGCAGCCGGATATGAGAAGAATCCCTCTCAACCAATATTCAGGGACAAGGTTGTTGCAAGTATCTTTTTTGAACCATCAACCAGAACACGCCTGAGTTTCGAGACTGCGGCAAACAGATTGGGAGCCAGAGTAATAGGCTTCTCAGATGCAGGCAACACCAGCGTTACCAAAGGGGAGACCATAAAAGATACTATTAAGATGGTCTCTAACTATGCCGACCTTATAGTCATGAGGCACCCGCTTGAAGGAAGCGCAAGATACGCCTCGGAAATTTCTCCTGTTCCGGTGATAAATGCAGGAGATGGTTCCAACCAGCATCCTTCTCAGACCTTACTCGATCTCTACTCTATTCAGAAGACACAAGGGCGGCTTGACAATCTTTTTATAAATATTGTCGGTGATTTGAAATATGGCAGGACTGTTCACTCTCTGCTTCAGGCTATGTCACATTTCAATCCTACATTTCTATTCACAGCTCCGGAAGAGTTGAAACTTCCTAACGAATACAAGGAGTATCTAAGAAAACGGAATATTCGTTTTGAAGAGACCCGGAACCTTACAGATGGAATATGTCAGTCCGATATTTTATATATGACGCGTGTCCAGCGAGAACGCTTTACTGACGCCATTGAATATGAAAGAGTCAAGAATGTCTATAGTCTGAACAACTCTATGCTTGAAGGGGCCAAACCAAATATGAAAATACTTCATCCGCTTCCGAGAGTTAACGAAATTGCTCTTGACGTAGACAACAGCGACCATGCATACTATTTTGATCAGGCGAAAAATGGAGTATTCACCAGAATGGCCATAATTACAAAACTATTCAGTTAATTTTAATATTATACAAATGGAAAAACATTTAAAGGTTAGTGCCATTAAAAACGGAACCGTACTTGACCATATTCCTGCAGAACAACTCTTCAAGGTAATTGACATTTTAGGTCTAAGCTGTATCAGCAATCAGATTACATTTGGCACAAATCTGGACAGTAAGCTTTTAGGAAAAAAAGCAATAATCAAGATTTCCGACAGATTCTTTGAGAGTGATGAAATTAACAGGATAGCATTAATTGCGCCTCAGGCAAAAATAAATATCATCCATAATTTCGAGGTAGTTGAGAAGAGAATCTTAACAATACCCGCATCAATAAAGGGAATCGTAAAATGTATGAATCCTGTATGTGTCACCAATCACCAACCAATTGAAACTCTTTTTACTACAATTCATGACGATCAGGAATTAAAGCTTCTGTGCCACTATTGCGAAAAGATAACTGATAAGAATAACTTAAAAATTATAAGCAACAGCTAGCGCCAACCTATTAATTAATCTCTTTTTCGGCCCATTGTCCTTTGGATTTAACATTTTTTATCTATCTTTGAAGCAAGATCAAAACAATCAATAAAAACATATTCTTATGAAAGTCGCCCATAATTTTAATGCAGGACCTTGCGTCCTGCCAAAGCCAGCCATTCAGGCTGCAATTGAAGCTCTTCATGATTTTAAAGGTACAGGCATGTCTGTCATTGAATTGTCCCATCGTTCAAAGGAGTGGGAGGCTACAATGGAAGAGTGTCGTGCTCTTTGGAAAGAGATTCTGAATATACCTGACGGTTATAAAATATTGTTTCTCGGAGGTGGTGCCAGCATGCAGTTCCTTTATGTAGCAATGAACCTTCTTGAAAACAAAGCAGGGTACCTGGAGACAGGAGTTTGGGCAAAGAAAGCCTTTACAGAAGCCAAGGGTATTGGAAACGCTGTTAAAATTGCTTCGTCAGCAGACAAAAATTTCTCATACATCCCTAAAGGATATGAAATTCCGGCTGACCTGGATTATTTCCACATTACAACAAACAACACTATCTACGGAACAGAGATTCATGAAGATATGGACTGTCCTGTAAATCTGGTTGCAGATATGTCATCTGACATTATGAGCCGCCCTGTTGATGTAAGCAAATATGCCCTTATTTACGGTGGTGCCCAAAAGAATGTAGGACCGGCTGGTGTTACATTTGTAATTGTAAGAGAAGATATCCTCGGTAAAGTATCTCGTTACCTTCCAACTATGCTTGACTACAGGACCCATATTAAAGAGGATTCCATGTTCAATACTCCTCCTGTGTTCCCGATTTTCATTATGACCGAGACTCTTAAATGGCTTAAAAACCTTGGCGGTCTTGAGGCTATGTACAAGATAAACAAAGAGAAAGCTGCCTTGTTATACAACGAAATTGAGAGAAACAAGATGTTTGTAGGAACGGCTGCAGTTGAAGACCGTTCAATAATGAATATCTGCTTCGTAATGAGCGAAGAGTATAAAGATAAAGAGGATGCATTCATGGCATTTGCAAAAGAGCGTGGTATGGTTGGTATCAAAGGTCACCGTTCAGTTGGCGGGTTCCGCGCCTCTACATACAATGCTTGCCCTGTAGAGAGCGTTAAGGCACTGGTATCCTGCATGCAGGAGTTTGAAAAATTGAATGGTTAATCATATATTCTCAAAAAACAAAAATGAAAGTACTGGTTGCAACTGAAAAACCGTTTGCTAAAGCTGCGGTTGACGGAATAAGATCAATAGTTGAAGGATCGGGGCATACACTGGCTCTACTTGAAAAATTCACTTCAGAAGAGCAATTTTGTGCCGCTGCCTCTGATGCTGATGCACTAATAGTTCGTTCTGACAAGGTTACAAAAGCTGTTGTTGAAGCTGCTAAAAACCTGAAAATTGTTGTCCGTGCGGGTGCCGGTTATGATAACCTCGACCTTGCAGCATGCACGGAGCATGGTGTTGTTGCAATGAACACACCTGGACAGAACTCAAATGCAGTTGCTGAACTCGCTATTGGCATGATGATATATATGTCTAGAAATTGCTTCACTCCTGGAACCGGAAGTGAGCTCAGTGGTAAATCTGTAGGAATACATGCATTCGGGAACGTTGGCAAACTGGTTGCAAAGCTGGCTCTTGGTTTCAATATGAAGGTATATGCATACGATCCTTATGTAAAAGCTGAGGCAATTGAAAAAGAGGGTGTCATTCCTGTGTCATCAATTGAAGAACTGTACAGCAAATCACATTTTCTTTCTCTTCATATCCCCGCTACTGCCGAAACTAAAAAATCTGTAGGCTACAATCTTATTTCTAAACTTCCTAAGGGCGGCTGCATTATAAACACCGCGCGAAAAGAGGTCATAAATGAAGATGAGTTGGTAAAGATTATGGAGGAGAGAGGCGACATCAAGTATATTACTGATATTGCTGCCGATAATCAGTCTCTTCTGAATGAGAAATTTGGCACACGTGTATTTGCAAGCCCTAAAAAAATGGGTGCAGAGACAGCTGAGGCAAATATTAATGCAGGTCTTGCATCAGCTAACCAGATAGTCAGATTTTTTGCTACAGGAGACAAAACTTTTCAATTAAATAAATAACAAATAAGATATTATATAAAAAATGGTAAAGATAAAACCGTTTGCAGCCATCAGACCACCTAAGGCTATGGCCAAAGATGTTGCATCGCGTCCCTATGATGTGCTGAACTCAGTAGAAGCTCAGGCAGAAGCCGGAGAAAAATCACTGCTACATATTATAAAACCTGAAATCGACTTCACCCCTATTATTGATGAACACACTCAAGAGGCTTATGATAAGGCCGTTGAAAACTTCAAGAAATGGCAGGAGAGAGGATGGCTGGTACAAGATAAAAAAGAGATGTACTATGTATATGCCCAGACAATGGAGGGACGTACACAATACGGTCTTGTTATAGGAGCGAATATTGAAGACTACCTGACCGGAAAGATCAAGAAGCATGAGCTTACACGTAAAGATAAGGAAGAGGACAGAATGATTCACGTTCGCATACAGAATGCAAACGTAGAACCTGTATTTTTTGCCTATCCGGACAACAACGAGATTAACTCCATAGTTGCCAATGTTGTAAAGACAAAAGAGGCTGAATATGATTTCGTTGCAGAAGATGGTTTTGGTCATCACTTCTGGGTGATTGAAGATGAGAAGACAATAAATCGTATAACTGAGGTTTTTGCTACAATCCCTGCCTTATATGTAGCTGACGGACACCATCGCACAGCTGCCGCAGCACTTGTAGGTGAAGAGAAACGTAATCTTAATCCTAATCACACAGGCGACGAAGAGTACAATTATTTCCTTGCTGTGGTATTTCCTGAAAGTCACCTTAAGATTATTGACTATAACAGACTCGTCAAGGATCTTAACGGTATGAAACCGGAAGAGCTCATTGCAAAATTAAGAAATGACTTTATTGTTGAGGATAAAGGAACCGAAATTTACAAACCTGATTCACTTCACAACTTCTCAATGTATCTTGAGGGTCGTTGGTACTCACTGACCGCAAAACCAGGCACATTCAACGATAATGATCCTATAGGTGTGCTCGATGTAACGGTACTGTCAAACCTTGTTTTTGACAAATTACTGGACATTAAAGACTTAAGGACATCAAAAAGAATTGATTTTGTTGGTGGGATTCGTGGCCTTGGAGAGCTTAAGAAAAGGGTCGATTCCGGAGAAAATGCAGCAGCTTTTGCCCTTTACGCTGTTTCTATGAAACAACTCATTGATATTGCCGACACCGGCAACATCATGCCTCCAAAAACAACATGGTTTGAGCCTAAACTAAGAAGCGGACTTGCCATTCATAAGCTTGACTAATTCATTCTTTTGAATTTAAATGTTTTATTGACAAATACCAGAAACATACTTATGGCAGTAGTCGATACTGCCATAAGTAAAAGGTATATGTATAAAAAGTTCCCGAACTTAGGTAGATCAAAGAAAGGATAGAGGTAGTCCTGAAAGAAAAAAGCAAGAAATAGCCCCCATATCATAAATAAAACTGGATATATGAGCCACTTTAAGGTGAACTTGTATTCCAGTTTTCTCTCTTCAAATATGAGCCAGTAAAAAAACATCAAAGGAGGTGCAAGGTAATGAAGTAAATCTGAGGCGACCTTGTGTAAACCTTCTGCCGTTGATGTCGGGGCCAAAAGTATTGCAAATGTAATACCCGTAAGCATAATATATGAGGTAAGGGGACTAAGAAGATTCTTGAAAAGAGTGGCCTCCTGCCACTTATTTATGTTGGTCAAGGCAACAAATGAATAAGCCATGATAAGCACATTTGACTGAATGGTGAAAAACTTGAATATCGACAAACCTTTCCAAATACTGTAGTCAACAGTGTTTGCATATATATCTATGGCAACGCCTAGAAATGTTGTAATAAAAATAACTGACAGCAACAATTTCCTGAACCCTCTCCTTTGCATATAGTGATATTTTAAAATATTCGGAAATACAATGTTAATGCATATTTGCTTTATTTACAAATAATTTGTTTTAACGGAATTTTGTATTACATTTGTGCGTTAATAGAGTGTTAGCTCCTATTATTCAAAGCATCTAGCTTTTTCTGGTTTTTTTTTAAGATTTTGTTAAGTAGACTTTCGTTTTTAACACTCATTCAATCAATTATTTATTTTTTATTAAAGTTTATTTAATGAACATTTTTATTTCAAATTTAAGTTACGGTGTCAATGATGCCGATCTTAAGGAACTTTTCGGCGAATTCGGCGAAATTTCATCAGCAAAAGTAATAACAGACAGAGAAACAGGCAGATCAAGAGGATTTGGCTTTGTTGAAATGCCTAATGATGCAGAAGGTGAAAAAGCTATTAAAGAGTTAAACCAAGGTCAGTATGACGGTAAGGTTATTAACGTTAATGTAGCTAAACCTAAAGAAAACAGAGACAGTCGCGGTGGCGGTGGATACGGTGGTGGCGGTGGCTACGAAAAAAGACAAGATACTAGAAGAAGATACTAGTTTTCAATCTATAAAGGGAGCTGTCTGATAATCAGACAGCTCTTTTTTTGCATATTTAAAAATCTTTGTATATTTGTCCATCTGAAACGAACAATTGATGATATCATTTTTGGCAAATGCATATTGGTGGTGGCACTTACAACTTTTAAAGTCGTGAGAGTCAGTCCTGCATTTAGCCTGTAATACAATATTAGGGTAATTCTAAAGGCCTGTCGCACTCGCGACAGGCCTTTTTCTTTTTTCATCTTCTAACAAAAATAACAACAACTCATGAATACTTATCAGATCAATCCGGAAGGATATTACGGAGAATTCGGCGGAGCATACATTCCGGAAATTTTGTATAGTTGCGTTGATTCGCTTAAAAATAACTATCTGCAAATCCTCAATGATCCCGGATTTCAGAAGGAGATGGATAATCTGCTTCATGATTACGTGGGTCGTCCCAGTCCTCTTTATCTTGCTGCCCGGCTCTCCGAAAGATATAACTGTAAAATATATCTGAAAAGAGAAGATCTTAACCATACAGGAGCCCATAAAATAAACAATACAATCGGTCAGATCCTTATGGCCAGACGTATGGGGAAGAGACGGATTATTGCAGAAACAGGTGCGGGGCAACATGGTGTGGCAACAGCTACCGTATATGCACTGATGAACATGGAGTGTATAGTCTATATGGGGCAGACAGATGTTGAGAGACAACGGGTGAATGTTCAGAAAATGCAGATGCTTGGGGCAACAGTAAGGCCTGTCACTTCGGGGAAAATGACTTTGAAGGATGCAACAAATGAGGCTATCCGTGATTGGTGCTCCAATCCATCTGATACATTTTACATCATTGGTTCCACAGTGGGTCCTCACCCTTATCCGGATATGGTGGCCAGACTTCAGTCTGTCATCAGCAAGGAGATAAAGAACCAGTTATTGGAAAAAGAGGGACGTATAAATCCGGACTATCTGATTGCCTGTGTAGGTGGTGGTAGTAATGCTGCCGGAACCATATATCATTACCTAAGTTGTCCAGAGGTAAAGATTTTGCTGGCAGAGGCTGCAGGAGAGGGGTTGGAAAGCGGGCACTCTGCTGCAACCATTCATTTGGGGAAACCGGGGATCATCCATGGAAGCAGAACGCTGGTAATGCAAAATGATGACGGCCAGATTGAGGAACCATATTCTGTTTCGGCAGGTTTGGACTACCCGGGTGTTGGGCCTCTGCATGCCCATCTTGCCATGACCGGAAGGGCCAACGTTTTTCCTGTAACCGATTTTGAAGCAATGGACGCTGCATTCCTAACAACACGCCTGGAGGGAATCATCCCGGCACTGGAGTCGGCTCATGCTCTGGCCATCCTTGAACGACATCCATTTGAAGCTTCAGATATTGTCGTTCTCACCATGTCTGGCAGAGGTGACAAGGACATGGATACATATGTTTCAAAAATGAATGTCAATAAAATATAACATTATGAAGTATAAATTCACAACCACAACAAAAAAAATGTTGGCCGACCTGCAGACTCCTGTAGGAATGTATCTGAAGGTACGGGATGTCTTCCCAGAGTCTGTCTTGTTGGAAAGTTCCGATTTTCATGGCGAGGAAAACGGATTTTCATTTATCGGAATTGAGCCCCTGGCCCGGTTTCAGGTTCATAAGGAGGAGGTGCAACAACGCTTTCCCGATGGTTCTTCTAGCTCATTTCCATTAACTGAGAATGACCATATAACGGATGTCTTTCAAAATTTCTTAAATTGCTTCGAGCAGGTATCCACTACCGATGATACTAAAATCAATGGATTTTTCGGGTATACATCATATGATACAATCCGTTATTTCGAACCGGTAAACACTGGTAAAGAACCAGTCTCTTCATCAGAAATTCCAGAAATGATGTACATTTTTTATAAGTACATTATTATTGTAGATCAGTTTCGAAATGAGTTGACAATTGTCGAAAATATTTTTGACGGAGTGTCTGATACAATGGATCTGATTCATTCTCTCCTGGAAAACCGCGATTTTGCCTCTCACGACTTTTCTTTGAAGGGGAAAGAGCGATCTTCTATAAGTGACAGTGACTATAAGGGCATGGTGGAGAAGGGTGTCAGACATTGCCTTCGGGGGGATGTTTTACAGATTGTACTCTCACGATGCTTCATGCAGGATTTTTGTGGTGATGACTTTAAAGTTTACAGAGCCCTGCGCTCGATTAATCCATCGCCATATCTTTTCTATTTCGATTTCGGGTCCTTCAGGATATTCGGGTCTTCCCCTGAGACGCATTGCAGGATACAGGGTAAAAGAATCTATATAGACCCTATTGCGGGTACTTTTCGCAGGACAGGAGATGAAATAAGAGACAGGCAACAAACAGAACTTTTACTGAAAGATCCTAAAGAAAATGCGGAGCATGTAATGTTAGTCGACCTGGCAAGAAATGACCTTAGCAGAAATGCTTATTCTGTAAGAGTGGATTTTTTCAAGGAGGTTCAATACTATTCTCATGTGATACATCTTGTTTCCAGAGTAGAAGGAATACTACCACCTGAGGCAAACCATTTAAAGGCATTTGCCGACACCTTTCCTGCGGGGACTCTGTCAGGAGCACCCAAGGTAAGGGCTATGCAGCTTATCAGTCAGATAGAGCGCAACGACCGGGGGGCTTATGGCGGATGTATAGGATATATTGGTCTGAATGGTGACCAGAATCAGGCAATAACTATCAGATCATTCGTCAGCAAGGGTAATACCCTATCATATCAGGCGGGTGCCGGTATAGTAGCCAAATCTGATCCGGCAACTGAACTTCAGGAGGTAAACAATAAACTTGGTGCTTTAAAGAGAGCCATTGATATGGCATCCAAACTAATAAATTAGAGATATATGAAAAACAAGATTCTGATAGTAGACAATTATGACTCATTTACATACAACCTTTATCATATGATCAGGGAGTCAGGATATCTGAATATTGAGGTTTTGAGAAATGACCGCCTTGCGCTGGATGATGTTGAGTATTTTGAAAAGATAATCCTCTCGCCGGGGCCAGGTGTTCCTTCTGAAGCTGGGTTACTATGCGATATTATTCACCGTTATGCTTCCAAAAAATCCATGTTGGGAGTGTGTCTGGGGCATCAGGCCATAGCAGAGGTATTTGGTTCCCGGCTTCTCAATCTGAAAGAGGTATTTCACGGTGTAGCAACTCCAGTTTATGTAGTTAGGCCGGATATATTGTTCGAGGGTCTTCAAGACACTTTTGAGGTTGGCAGGTATCACTCATGGGTAGTAGATTCAGTTGGGTTTCCGTCATCTCTTGAGGTGACAGCTACTGATGCACCAGGCTCAATAATGGCTCTGCGTCACAGAGAATATGACGTCCGCGGGATTCAGTTTCATCCCGAGTCGGTGCTTACACCAACCGGAGCAAGGATACTGAGCAATTGGCTTAACACTCCTAACCCATTGAATCTTGAATATCAAAATGATAATTTTAAATAACTATGAAAGAGATATTAAACAGACTATTTGAACATCAATACCTGAGCAGGCAGGAGGCTCATGATATACTGTTTAACATATCCTATGGGAAATACAATGAGAGTCAGATTGCCGCCCTGATGGCAGTTTTTCTGATGCGGAGTATCTCTGTGGATGAGTTGACAGGATTTCGCGAAGCTCTTCTCTAAACCTGCTCTTCGCTAGACTTTTCAGAATACAATCCTGTTGACATTGTTGGTACAGGTGGAGATAACAAAAACACCTTCAATATCTCCACTGCCGCTGGTTTTGTAGTAGCAGGTGCTGGATACAAGGTGGTGAAACATGGAAATTACGGTGCTACCTCTATTAGCGGAGCTTCTAATGTAATAGAGCAGCATGGTGTGAAATTTACAAACAACAAAGATTTATTGCGCATATCTCTGGAAGAAACCAATATAGCATATCTGCACGCCCCGCTTTTCAATCCCGCACTAAGAGTGGTCGCTCCTGTCAGAAAGGCATTTGGTGTTCGTTCGTTCTTTAATATGCTGGGGCCGCTTGTCAACCCTGCAAAACCAAGGCGACAGTTGCTCGGAGTATATAGTCTTAAGCTGGCCCGTCTCTATGCTTACACTTTCCAGCAGACAGAAACCGATTTTGTTGTCGTTCATAGTCTGGATGGATATGATGAGGTGTCGCTGACAGACAAGTTCAAAGTTATTCAGAACACTGGTGAACAAATATTCACTCCTGAATCCCTGGGTCTTACAAGATGCAGTCAAGGTGATTTATCTGGAGGAGATACAGTTGAAGAGGCTGCCCGTATTTTTGACAATGTACTGAATGGAAATGCAACACGTGCCCAGACAGAATGTGTGATTGCAAATGCAGCCTTTGCTATAAGGGCTATTGAGCCAGAACTTTCATTGGAGAACTGTCTAGGGCAGGCAAGGGAGTCTATAGATTCCGGTAATGCGAAGAACACATTAAAACGATTTATAGCTGTAAACACTTAGGAGTATTAGTATATGAATATATTAGACACAATTTTAGAATCAAAGAAAAAGGAGGTTGCCCGGTTGATCAGGCAAAAAGAGAGAAGTTTCGGTCCATATTTTGACCGGGATGTTATCTCATTTAAAAAAGCCCTCCAGAATTCAGAAACTGGAATTATTGCTGAATTTAAACGGAAATCACCATCTAAAGGATGGATTTGCCCTAAATCAGATTCACGGGAAATTGCGATTGCATACCATAGAGCCGGAGCGACAGCTGTATCCGTTTTGACTGACTCTCTTTTCTTTGGTGGTTATAGTCGGGATTTGATCTCTGTTCGTCCTCTGATCGATTTGCCACTGTTGCGCAAGGATTTTCTGATTGATCCAATACAGATTCATCAGAGTAAAGCAATAGGTGCAGATGCGATCCTGCTGATAGCCGCAGCCCTGACCAGGGAGGAGGTTCAATTGATGGCCTCCCTGGCACACGAATTGAAATTGGAGGTTCTACTGGAGATTCATTCCGAAAGTGAACTGGAGTATCTCTGTTCCGAAATCGACGTGGTAGGGGTAAACAACAGGAACCTTAATACTTTTGAGACCTCCGTTGATATTTCCTTTGAACTGGCAGCTAAAATTCCCGACAAATTCTTAAAGATCTCTGAGAGCGGTCTGTCAGAGCCCTCTATTGTAGGGTCACTCAGGCAAGCCGGTTTTCAGGGGTTCTTGGTAGGTGAAAATTTCATGAAAGAAAAATCTCCTGGTAATGCTCTTAATAAATTTATTACGGACCTGTCATGATTAACATCAAGGTATGCGGAATGCGATACGCATGTAATATACGGGAAATCGCATCTTTACCTGTTCATTGGATGGGCTTTATCTTCTACGACAAATCTCCTCGTAACGCTCTAAGTGTAAAGCCAGATTTTTTATCTGTTATCCCTGAGAGTATTCGTCGGACAGGAGTGTTTGTAAATTCTGATTTTAATACAATAATGCAAACAGCTTTAAAGTTTGGGTTAAGAACAATCCAACTACATGGAAATGAATCAACAAAATTATGCGACAGCCTCTGCTCAGAAGGGATGGAGGTTATCAAGGTTTTTTCTGTTTCCATACCTGATGATATTGAATCTGTGGCAGAGTATGAGGGTCACTGCCATTATTTTCTCTTTGATACGCGTACATCCCTGGCAGGAGGATCGGGGAAACAGTTTAATTGGAACATTCTTAGGATTTACAAAGGGCCAACACCTTTTTTACTTAGCGGAGGAATTGGGGAGAGTGATGTGGAACGAATTAAACTTCTCCATCATCCTATGCTTGCAGGATTAGATATCAACAGCCATTTTGAACTGGCTCCAGGATTAAAATCAGTTTCACAAATAGATCATTTTATTAAAAAATTATCCAAATGATAAATAGAATTGACTCTTTGTTTTCAAGGAAACAAAAAAAATACTCTCAGTATACTTTACAGCCGGTTATCCTAATCTGTGCGATACAATTCCAATATTAAAATCGTTGCAAAGCCACGGGGTAGATATGGTAGAAATAGGAATCCCTTTTTCCGATCCTATTGCAGATGGTCCCGTAATTCAGATGAGCAATGCATCTGCACTTAAGAATGGGATGAACCTTAAGATATTGTTTGAACAGTTGATGGAGGTAAGAAGAGATATCTCAATGCCTGTTTTACTTATGGGATACCTTAATCCTATAATGCAGTATGGATTTGAAGAGTTTTGTATATCCTGTCGAAGGATAGGTATTGACGGAGTTATAATAGCAGATCTTCCTTTTCGTGATTATCTGCAGGAATACAAACCTGTAGCCGACAGTTTAGGAATCAGGATGATTATGTTGATTACTCCTGAGACTTCTGACGAGAGAATTCGTCTGATAGATAGTTCTACAGAAGGTTTTATCTATATGGTCTCCTCGGCGTCAACTACTGGTGCCAGGCAGAACTTCGGAGAACGCGAACAATCGTATTTTAAAAGGATTCAGAGTATGGGATTGAGGAATCATTGCCTTACAGGTTTTGGAATATCTAACCATGAAACGATGGAAACTGCACAAAAGTATTCCGCCGGAGCAATTGTTGGAAGTAAATTTTTGTCGTTACTTTCGGAATCGGCCTCCCCGGAAATGGCAGTAAAAAAGCTAATGACAAATTTGTTATATTTGCCAGAACAAAATTCCTGAAATCACATACTATGAAAACTCTTATCATTTACGACTCAGTTTTTGGCAATACCGAGATTATTGCCAGAGCAATTTATGATGCATTTGAGAACAAAGAAGAGACTCATATCTGCAAACCCGAGACTTTTACTCCCGAACTCCTCAATGGTGTGGAACTTTTGATTGTTGGCTCCCCTACAAGAGGTTTCAGACCTACAAAACCTATCACCGATCTGTTCGAATCAATGAAATCTGACTCTCTGAAAGGTGTCATGGCCTCTGCCTTTGATACACGTGTAAAGCTGGAAACAATAAAATCCGGAGCTTTACGTTTGTTGGTGAAGGCAGGTGGATATGCAGACAAGACTATCTCAAAACTTCTTAACAAAAAAGGGGCAACTATTATTGTTCCCTCTCAAGGATTTTTTGTAACCGCAAATGAAGGCCCACTATATAACACTGAGATTGAACGCACTACGGAATGGACAAAAGACATAATCTCTAAATTTCAGGAATTAAAATCTTAATTAAGGGGACAATCAGCGGAATCAGCATTGACGTAAACAAACCCATCAAAGCAATAGCCAGCCCTCCTGCAGCTCCTTCCAATGCCCCGGTTTCCAATGCTTTTGCAGTACCTATGCCATGAGCGGCAGAGCCTAATGCCAGCCCGGTGGCCATCTTTGATTTTATCCCTGTTACCTTTAAGAACCAAGGCCCGACGATTGCTCCAAAAATACCTGAAACCACAACTATTACAGCCGTCAGAGAGGTAATACCCCCGTATTGCTCACTTATTACAATTGCAATTGGGGTGGTAACAGATTTTGGCAACAATGTAATTATTGTTTCATATCTGGCTCCAAAAAAGGTTGCCAGAAGACCTACGCTGAGGATAGCAGAAAGACTTCCGATAAATGTTGCAGCAATAATGGTTACCCCTCTGCTTTTTATATAGTCGTAATGTTTGTATAGAAGATACCCCAGCGCTACTATTGAGAGGTTGAGAAGATAACTGAGTATCTTTGTGTTCTGCTGATAAAATTGTATGTCAACCTTTACGAATCTTAAAACGGGAATTATCAATACTGTGGCTACTATTATTGAATGAAACAGTATAAACTTGCTTTTTGCATAAATAAATCTCCCAAGTATGTATACTGCTATTGTGAGAGCGATAAATATTAATTCGTATATGAAATTACTGTCCATCTCTCCTTTCTGTCTTTTGTACTATATATCCTACTATCCAGAGAACCACTAAAGAGCTTAGAGCCGCCGACATAACTATTGCAATTGCATCCTCTTTAATTGAAGAAAAGGAGATCATCGCCACACCAGCTGTTACCGGAATAAAGAACAGAATAAGGTTGTCGAGTAAAAGTGTGGCAAAAGATTCAACCAATTCGACTTTTATTATGCCTGTTTTTAGAGCTGCAAACAGAACCAGCATTCCCATAACTGCCGGAGAGATATAACCTTGTATCGCATAACTCAGCAATTCTCCTATATAATAGGAGATTATAAGGATCAGGGCTCCTGAAATAAATTTTAGTTTCTCATCCATTCATACGTAGTATAGTGCTCACCACTCATTCCAAGTGATTCATATACCTGCTGGGCCCTTATGTTTCTTTTGTCGACATATAGTCTCAACCCTCTGATATTTCCCGATTTTTCGACAATTTCTCTTACATGACCATACAATAATTTATATACACCCATCTTTCTGTATCCAGGTTTTGTATATACCGATTGTATCCACCATACCCATCCGTTTCTCCAGTCGCTCCACTCAAGAGTTATCATTAGCATTCCAACGGCCAGTCCCTCTAAGTCTGCAATAAAATACCTTGCCTTGGTACTATCCTGAAGTACTGAAAGTACTCCTTTGGTTAATACCTCTTTATCTAATTGCAGGTTTTCAGTTTCTAGTGCCATTGCTTGCTGAAAATCAACAATTGCCAATTTGTCATCAATATTTGCATCTCTGATAATTATACTCATATCATTCCTTTATTATTATTTTAAAACAAACGTGGTCTTACTTTTGTTGAAGAAGTAAGTTGATATGCTATGTTAAAAGCAAGTTCAGTGTCCTCTTTTATCCCATTCCAATCCCAGTTTTCATTATAATTATCTGAAGGTCTGTGATATACATTTTTAATAAAATTCTCCCATCCGTCACGGGCCCACTTCTGCCCTTGCTCACGACTGTCAAAACAACCCATGGCCCAGATAGATGGAACCCCTTTTTTGAAAAACGGGAAATGGTCACTTCTGAAGAAAAGTCCGGTATGGGAATCAGGGTCCGGTAGAAGGTACCTGTCCTGCTTTAATGATTCCTCTTTATAGAGACTGTCTAATGTTGAATATCCAAAACCTATCATCGTTACATCTTTCATTCTCCCCCTGGGAACCATCATGTCATTGTTAAGACAGGCGATGGTTTTATCCATTGGTACTACCGGATGCTCAGTATAGTATTCGCTGCCGGTAAGACCTTGCTCTTCTGCTGTAGGGAAAAGAAGTATGACCGACCTTTCAGGTTTTCTTTTTTGTTTTGAGAGACATCTTCCAATCTCTAATGCCCAGGCCATTGTTGTTCCGTTATCCACGGCTCCGTTATATATTGAATCTCCATTCTCGGCCTCTCCTATTCCAAAATGGTCCCAATGGGCAGTTATTACAATAGCCTCACCTGTTTGTGATGAGCCTCTCAAAATACCGGCAACGTTAGTCGACGTGTTCTTGACAACTTTATTGTCTATTACAGAAGAGAAACTGGCATTCAGTCCGAATGGCCTGAAGCCCCTTTTACATGCCTCTTCTCTCAGTTGAGATACTTTGTAGCCTAGTTTCCCGAAAATCAGGTCCGCACTTTCAGCCGACAGCCACCCGGTAACCTTACATTGAGGTGCAGCTGTTGTATCATCAATAAAGAGTTTGCTCGTTATTGAGCTCTTCCTTGGCACATTATAGCCATAGCCCGCTCCAAGTGACTCGTGGATTATTAAAATTGCGTCTGCTCCCATTTTTGCAGCCTGCTCATATTTATAGGTCCACCGTCCATAGTAAGTCATCTCTCTTCCTCTGAAAAGTGAACTATCATTTGTATACAAACCCGGGTCATTAATGAAGACGACAGCGGTTTTCCCCTTAAGATCTGCTCCGGCGAAATCGTTCCATCCGTACTCAGGTGCAACTATGCCAAAACCACAAAAAACAAGTTGTGATTCGGACAATCTTACCTGACTTACATTTTGCGGAGAATTAATTGCAATTTCATCTGGAGAAGTAAGAGAGAGGTTCTCTCCTCCAACATTAAAGACAGCCGGACCTGCTACTTTTGATGTTATTTCCAACATTGGCACCTTCTGATAATAGCTTCCTTCAAATGGTGCCTCAAAGCCTATCTTGCGTAACTCCTCTGCAAGAAAAGCAACTGTTATATTCTCTCCTTCTGTGAACGGTTTTCTTCCCATAAACTCATCTGAAGAGAGTGTCTTTACCACTCTTTTCATCTCTGACAAAGATACTGAAGCGTTACTATCTCTCATACATGATGATAGTTGCAGACAACCGATTGTCAGTATACCTATAAACAGGGCAATTTGTTTTTTCATCTTTAGATTTATTAATGACCACTTAAAAAACAACAAGCAATTCCAATGTTATTTTATCTGAATCTACTTCATTATAAAGTGAGAATTCAGGAATCGCCTTCTTGACAAAGTAGTTCTCATAATCAAGCCTGATTAGAGAATTAAAGGGTTTTGATGTTAACCCAAAGGCCAGTCCAAATGTAACTCTGGATACATCAAAGCCAAATTTATCAAACCTTTCTCCTATTCCATCCCACCTGACAGAAGTAGTTAGATTTTTGAAAAAACGTTCTGTTTTTAAAGGGAAGGAGTACGCCCCCTGGATATATGATGTAAACCGGTTGATGCCGTTATAGTAGTTGTGTCTGTTCAAAACTTCTGTTTCAATTTTGTATCGGTCCTGTCCATACCTCAAATCAAAGGCAGTTATCAGATAGTCCTCCATATCTCCCAACGGATATCTGTATACTTTCCCGGAAGCTCTGAACCCTTTCATATCTCCGACAATTACTCTTGCGCTATAGGATTCTCTCTTTTTCCATACCGGTTTGTTGATAGTTGAGCCATTGAAAACTCCCATCTGAACAGACAAAGGGGTATCTCCTATTTCAAATTTGTAACATGCAAGGATGCCAATATCACGGGTACCGGCAATATACTTAGCCAAAAATGTCCTGTTTGCAAATAGCATTTGTGCAGGTGTTGTCTGATATGAATTAAATACCGGCACACTTGTTTGTCCCATTGTAACCTCAAATCCTTTATACAACGAAATTGTTGCACTTAAATCAAGAGGTTCAAACTTTCCCTCACTGCTTAATTCTATCTGTGCCCTGTATGTAAGATATGACGTTAAATTTCCAAATAGTCCTATCCTCGAATTCCTTACAGAAAATCTGCTTGTGCCTTCATTAAGAGCTAATTCATATTTTGTTTTTAAAGTTGCATCAAATTTAAGTTTTGGTATGGTTTCATTTTCTTGTCCGTGTAATATATTAACTGGAAATATTATTATAAGGCCTAAAACTAAAAAAAATCTCATTGAACAGATTTATTGATATTTATAATACTCGAATTTATAAAAGGAGTGCCGTTTGATGTAATTCCTTCCACAGTGACAATAAATTTTCCGGGGTATGATGGTGTATTAACAGTAATAGATTTTTTCTCGGAAGATGATAAATCTATCTGAGGATCCCAGAATAACAGACTTCTAAGATCAGGCATATTGTTCGCAGAAACAAATTCTTTTGCAGTAAATCTGCAAGGATATTGAACTCCCTGATAATCCACTATTCTTACATTCTTGTTAAATGTAAGACCGGGGAAATTTCCTTTGTATGTTTTTAATGATACTATACCTGCAAAACTTGCCTGTCCTATAAAAAATTTTGCTCCATAGACCGACATGCTTTTAACCTTGAGAGGATCATAGTCCATCACCCTCTTATGGTCAAAAACTGCTATTCCATCTATCAACACCAGAGTATTGTCCCGTGAATAAGTCATAGAATTATATCCATCAACCCACCTCACCTGAAGGTCGGTCCTTTCGTCTATCTTCCGGAACCTTAACTCCGATACAAATTCTACTACCACCTCCTGCATGAGTGTGAAGCGTGTATAATCATCAAGTTTGTAAACCACAGGCTTGATAATAAGAAGCGGGTCCCTTTTTACAGGTATCCTCTCGAAAAGTGTATCGGCCCCGAACCTTCTTCCAATCTGCATCTCAATACTTCTTTCGTTTAGCCGGTTCTGTACCCTTTGGTCAAGAATCAGCCTTGGTATTGGCTTGTTTGATTTTTTAACAAAAGGATCATATATTTCAAATGACATCTTACTGTTAGAATCTGTCTTTGGCACTTCTACAACTATGTTTCGGTCGCCATATAAAGAGTTAGTATAAAATATAATATTTCCCAGACTGTCTATAGAGGATGTATATATGTCCGATTCTCCGTTCGCAGCAGATAGGAAAGCTATTTTTTCATCTATTTTGTCCGGACCCTCATATAAAATACGGCCCTTTATTATCTCTCCCTCATATTCCGGAGTATACTTACCCGTAAACTTAACACTCCCTCCTGTTTCTCTGACTGCTGGCAAATATTTCATCATTCCCGGATTATTAGGTTCAGGAATTGAATCTGCCCTTACGACAGATATATTAAATGTAAGGTTCTCCTTAGTAATATTTTTTAATGCTATCTGAAAAGAGCTGTTTGTAGCAATCTCATTACCTGTTGTTCCAATATCAAGCGATAAAAATTTCTCCATTTGCGAGTTGTCATTATTCAACTTTTTAGCAGCATCTGTGGAATTCTTTTCATCCTCCGAGGCTATTATGACATTTCCGGATACTCTTTCTGACGACAGAGTATTGTACAGAGAGAAGAATTTTTCGAAGTACTCTGCCTTCTCTTCATTGAGCATCTGCTTTGTATAACCCGTCAACCGGTAATTACCTGTAGGCAAGTTCGGAGGGAATATAATTCGTCCGCTGCCACGTCCTGCGTTGAGTGCTATCTTTGATGTTATAACTACACCATTTGAATTATGTATCTCTATATAAGCAACATTACTCAAGTCAGATAATGTATCCTTGCTTTTTGATATGTCTAAACAATAGACAGAGAGCCACATAACCTCTCCTGCAATATATGCTCCTCTGTCAGTTGAAATGTACAAACGCTCTGTTACATCCGATTGCGCCTTGCAAATATCTGCATTGAGCAGCATTATCTGTATCAGTAAAAAAAACGGTATTATATTTTTCATGAAGTTCTGATTTAGAAGTGATTGTTTGGCCAGAATGAAGGTTTGGTCTTTGTTCCGAAAACTCTGCAATCCGAACAGTTTTTATGAACCCAGTAACTTTCATTTGCTTCTGCTGAATAGCTGATTACATCATAACCTGCCTCATACAATGAGATAAAAGGAATAGGATTGGTGCCGTCTACAAAGATAGATTCACATAGGATAGGTTCTTTATAAATACCAATATCTGTTGCATATTTGAAAGTTCTCTTTCTGGAGACAATACCGGCGCTTATATATCCCAGAACCCTCTCAGCTGGGTTTGACATACACTTGATATTACCTCCGATCTCTGTAGGCTGAGGTGCAAATATTCCACCTATCTTATCAGAGTTTTTACTGATGTTTTCCCAGTAAATGAATGCTTCACGGGATATTGCCATTTGTGTAAGGTACATTGAATAAAGATAGCTGATCCTCCTGTCTTCCGGGCCCATACTTATCAGAGATTTTTGAAAGACAATGTCTTGTTCAAGATTTGCAGTAGATGCGACCAAAATTGCAGTAGAGGGACGTGTACTCCAGCAGTAATATCGGTTTTTGCTAAAATCTATGTTGTTAATAATGTCTTTTATGGGGTCATACAAAAACAGTGAAACGTATTGAGCATGGAACTCCCAGTCCTCAACAAAAGACCATTTGTAGTATCTTGTCTTGTTTTGAGAATCGTGTGTATTAACATAGAATGTTGCAATTTTATTCACATAGTCCGATGTTACCCCGATAGAGTCAATCTCCGGAGATACCCGTACAGTTAATAGTTCCGATTCATATAATTGCCCCCCAAGTAATTTTACTCGTAGCTTATATTGTTTCGCAGGATCAAGACCTATTGTATTTACAATATATTGGGTCTTCCCTTTTCTCAATACCTCCTTACCCGCATAAAGAGTGCCGTTATCACTGACTACCCAAACCTGCGCTTTAGTGATATAATTTACTTTATTCAGGTCCTTTATAGCCTGAGAACGGCTTAATATTACTCTTGTGGTGTCATTAAGTATTATATCACCTTCAACAACAACCATATTGTCTATATCTGTTACCCCCTCCGGCTGAAAAGGTGTAATACAGCTGGTTATTAAAACCGTATATGCGATTAAAACTATATTAAACAAAAACTTTTTCATTACTGGTTTTCAGAATTTTATATTATAGTTAACATAAGGGATAGGTGCCCCAAAAATTGAGAGTTTGTACCCTTGAATCTTTGTTCCGCTTTTTGTGTCGTAGTAGACAGAAAAAGCATTTTTTCGACCAGTCAGGTTATAAACACCGAATGTAATGGTACTGTGAGTCCATAGTGTGAGGTTGTGGCTTGGCTCAATATTAACCGAGAAATCCATTCTGAAATAATCGGGTATTCTATAGGCATTCCTGTCGGAATAATAGAGCCGGTAACCTTCACCGTAGTAATATTTGCTGATAGGGATCGTCACCGGTCGTCCTGTTGCATAATCAACATTCATTGAGACGCTGAACCTTTGGGTAAATTTATAGTTAGCTATGATTTTGAAGTCATGGGGCTTATCATAGGATGCAGGATACCACTTTCCTCCATTAATGCTATATGTCTCTTTTATACCACTTTCTTTAAGCATTGTCTTTGAATATGTATATGTAAGCCAACCATTTAATTTCCCCATGGTTTTTTTCACAAGCAGTTCAATGCCATACGCCTTGCCCTCTGTTCTAAGCACGTCATTCTCAATGTGTTCGTTCATGTTAAGTATGGCCCCGCCTTTGTAATCCAGATAGTTTTTCATTTTTTTGTAATAGCTCTCCAAAGAGACTTCTATTCTGCGCCCAAACATATTATGGTAAATTCCAAATGCTGTCTGCCATCCATCCTGCGGAACAATGTTTTCATCACAGAGTTTCCAGATATCTGTGGGTGCAACAGCTGTAGTATTGGATAACATATGGATATACTGCTTCATGCTGTTGTACCCGGCCTTGAATGTAAGATCTTCATTGAATGAATATCTTGCAGACACTCTTATCTCCGGACCATGATATGGTTTGGAAAAAGCGCCTGAACTATCAACAGGAGTATATAATGAATACCTTAAACCCAGATCAATTGAGAATTTATCCGTTATGCTCCAGTTGTCGCTTAAAAAAAGTGCAGTTTCAAGAGCTTTTTCATTATTCAGCCTTTTAAGTATAACAAGGGACTCATCACCGACAGGTGTTAGTGT
>CAZREC010000004.1:39172-52957 GCA_964599025.1 uncultured Muribaculaceae bacterium
TCCCAGGGTAGTGCAACAAAAGGTTGTGTTATAGGGGCTGTTTCTTATTTCAGCCTTTTAAGTATAAGAAAGGCCTCCTGACCTATAGGGGTTGGTGTGCCCGGGTTTAGATTATAGAAGGTTGAATTCAGTCCGTAGTTAACGGAGTGTTTCTCATTTAGCATCAGATTGAAATTTGCCTTTAGGAAGAACTGTTTTATGTTGAACTTCATGTTATAGGCATTAACCGGATTACCCTTCTCCTCAGTCTTGTAGTAGTAATTATCGTAGCCGGTGCTTACCAGCAGATTGTGTTTATCACTTATTATTCTCCTCCACTTTAGTGAAGCATTCATATTACGGTAAAAGAAACTGGTGTCCGGGCTGAATTTGAATCCGTCACCAGAATAATATCCGTAAGCATATAAAGTATTTGAGTTATTGAATTTATGGCTCAATCCCAGTGTTATATCCTGAAATGATGCAGTTCCATCCTTGTAGCCACTCTCTTTAGGAAGCAGGCCCAATATCCAGTTTGAATATGTTGTTCTTATACCCGCAATGAAGTTTGTCTTTTCCTTAACAATTGGTCCTTCAATGTGAAACTTGCTTGTCAGTAGACCTAATCCTGCCGATCCGGTTATTTTATTGCTGTTACCGCTCCGGCTGTTAATCTCAAGTACAGATGAAATCCTCCCTCCGTATTTAGCAGGTATTGTGCTTTTATACAACTCAATATCATTTACAACATCGGGATTAAATGCAGAAAAAAGTCCGAAAAGATGTGTTGGGTTATATATTGTGCCGTCGTTGAATAATATGAGATTCTGATCTGTTGCCCCACCACGTACATTAAAGCCACCTGATGACTCTCCTACCGATTTAACGCCCGGAAGCGTCAGAACAATTTTCATTACATCTGCCTCGCCAAATGCTGCTGGTACATGTTTAATCCTGTCTATCCTCACTCTTTCAAGCCCCATCTGGGTACTTCTCATTTTTTGCGTGCTTTCTGCAGTCAGTACAACTTTTTTTAGAGAATATACCTTGTCTTTCATAATAATGTCCATCTCACCGTCACCAAAAACCTCAAGAATGAGCCGTGAATCTTCCAGTCCATATCCCCTTAGTGTGATCTCCCTGCTTCCGGTTGGAATAAGTATCCTGTAAAATCCAAAAGCGTCTGTGGTAACCACTGTCTGAGTCTTATCTATCATCACAGATACTCCTGCTATAGGCTCTCCGCTGTCCTGATTCTTAACGTATCCTCTCAGAAGTGCCCTTCCGTCCTTTTTGGGTGAATTGGGGTCGCCTATCCTGTAAATCTTGTTTTCGAAGCTTGCTGTATTATCACTGAATGTAATTGCATTCAAATAGTCTTGATTGGAATCAACGCTTTTTTGTTCAAGAAAATAATCCTTAGGGAGAGAAGTGGATATGCCCACTCCTTTAAGTATATAGAGGTTATTGCCTATTTTTGTGACAGAATACTGCTTGTTTGCCAATGCGTTCGAAAGCTCTTTAATTAAATCCTTGTTATAGAAATCAAACGACAATTTAAGAGAGTCATCGCCTTTCCCCTGATTAAAATAGAGTTGCAGTCCTGTATGCTCTTTAACAATTGTCTTTAATGAGTCTATTCCAATATTTGTAATTACTGTTTTATTACCCGTCTGCGCATTCAGGTTAGATAAACCCAGTGCAAATATTACTGCAAATAATGAAAATCTACTCATCGTTTTTCTTGATTGATGATTCAACAAATCCCAAAACCAACGCAAATGAGCGTTCTTTCTCATTTTTCATATCCAGGTTTTTTTCTCGTATAAATTGCCTTATATCCTTTTTTCTGTCCGGAAAACCGGCCAGCAGATCAGACTTGTTTTTTATTAGTTTAACTGAATTATCTTTTATGAGATAATAATTCTGTGACACTATAAATAAGCGCTCCAGCTTACTTTGAGTCTTTGCGCTTATGGCCTCATTTATTCTTTCTGAATAAATCTTTTTTATCTTCTTGTATAGTCTGACATCTCCTTTGTAGATCACTTCATAATATCCTTTCTGGAGAAATTGGTTGTCATTTTTAATGTTGATGAAATTTCTTTCACCCATATTGAAATAATCCACAAACTCTCCGTTGAGGACCACTATTCGGCCGGATGTTTTTATCAGTACGTTCAGTTCATCCAGATGAGAATTCAGGTTCGTATAAATGTCTTTATATAACTTACCATTAAACATAACGTTACCTTTTTCAAATTCTGATGAATATGCATAAAAGGTCCCTGTATGAAAGAAGTTATATTCAAGAGGTGCCTGTCCTCTGAAAATATTTGAAAATTCTCCGGCATCTTTGACAAACTTATCGTAGCTCCTTTCTTGCTGACCAAGAACGGGACATATATAATATAGTGAAAGAGCGAATGCTAGTAAAAACTGTTTGGTCATAGTTTGTTTTATTATAACATAATAAGCTTATAATCAGAAGAATATCATGTATTATTACTCATTCTTCTGATTATAAATATAATTAAAAAATGACATCATTATTATTGTTAACTAATTGGGATTTGGGAGGTTTTCACGTATTTTCCATTCTCCCGTATGAAAACGGACAGATGGATCTCTGACATCATTGCATTTCACAATCAATGCACCCTCTTTCTCCCAGTAAGTTTTAACTGTAAATCCCTTCATCGGGCCATCCTCATCACCTTTTCTAACTGTAACATTGTCCGGGTTTACAACCATTTTCATCCCTTTTGACTCATTCAGCATATCCATGTCACCCCTGCTGTTTCCTCCGACAATCAATGGTCTGACTTTGATAAACGTTGGTATGGCATTGGCCTTGCCGTCGTCCTGAGGTATGGGCAGAACTATTATTCCCGATGTTTTACCCTCAACTACTACTGATTTTGCTCCTACAATATTGGTTTCCGGTATTCCAAACTCTAAAGCCATGAATTTCTGATACAAAAATTCCGGCGATGCTGTAAGTATCCAGACTTCAAAACCATACGATTTGAGGTTGGCAATGAATTGTTTCATTTCCGGATAGAATTTCCCTTTGTAAGATTTTAAATAACAATTGTATCCTATGTTGGCTATTTCTTCCGGAGTAAGCCCGGCAAGAAAATGCACACGGTTTTCTACATAGGGTTTTCCTACATTGTTTCCATCTTTTACCATCTCCTCAATTATTGACATTTTCTCCAGTGAAAGCTTATCATTTTTCCCTCTGTAAACTTCGTCAGCATATTGAAAAAGCGCTTCATCTGCCAGATAGTGAGGAACCTGACCGAACACTGTTCCATCTCCGTCAAATACGGCCACTTTTCTCTCTTTAAGAACTACAGTGGAATCAAGAAACTTTTCAATACGATTATTGATCTCCTGCGACCAACCTTTGATCTGGCGGTATTTCTGTGCAACCAGATTTGAATTTAGCAGAAAAATGAAAAGAAATAATGTAAGGCATCTCTTTAATAGTGCAGCGCGTTCTCTCATAGTAAATTGATTTTTAATTATAATTTTCTCTTTTTAAAACCTCACTCTGTTTTCAGAAGTGTCAAATATCGGATTATTTATTATATCATTCGGAAATATTACTCTCCCCTTGTTGCAGTCGATATCATAATTCATAGTCTCCTTTACCAGTCTTCTGACAAATGTAGCACAGTTATAAATAGTAGTATCTTCTTTTGAACTTAATAGATTGTAATGTTTGCTTTTCTCTCTGTTAATAAAGTTATTTATCTCGCTCATCTCTTTCTCTTTAACGTGCATTTTTAAAAGATATCTTCTCCCACAATATCTTTTCCCGAAGTGTACAGAGGCTTTGTTTCTTACTACTCTGTTTTCATAGCTGAAAGGGTGCCGGTTGAATAATCTGGCCTCTACAACTTCTATTTCACCAAGATTTTCGTCCATATTTGAAAAAATCCCTCCTTTGACAACAAGCGCAATATGCCCTGTAAGACCTCCCCAAAATCTGTTTTCACTCCCCGGTAACATATTAGAGTTAGGGCGCGCCAATATATCCCCGGGTTCTGCAATCAAAATTTTCTCCCCGATCCCGTTTTGGGTTAACTCTCTCATAACAGCAAAGAAAACCAGAATGAAAAGATATGCTGTTATAGCATAAGTGACATACTTTAATACACCTTTAACTGTCATACTCATCTCTGCTGTTGATATGCCTTTGTAAATAATGCAGAAAACAGTTCAAACAACAATATAAAAAGGAAAGGAGCAATCAGATAAAAGACATGCATTATTGTTGTTCCGTGAATAATATTCAGCAATAGAGGAGTAGCTGTATGTCCCACCTCTCTTATTTGCAGAAGCGAATACCCGATATATTCAAATATGATAAGACCGGTTAAATAGAGCACCCATACTGCTATAAAACTCTTTATCTTTCCTTTAAATAAACCGGAAAGTTTTATATAACCCACAATCACTCCTACACCACCTAAAAACCACCAGAGTAATGCCCACCAGCACACACCCTTGGAATTCAGCATAGAGATAATATATACATATTTGTAATTACCTACCCATAAATACGAAATTGTTATAGTTGCAAGAAATACAGGAAACAGAACCTGAAATTTGATTTTTCTTAAAGTGGGAGATTTTATCATATAGTTCACCAGTACTCCCCCTAAAAATCCGACAATTAAGTCGTTCCCTACATCAACGATTTTTTCCAGATAAAATATATGGTATCCTAATATAACTATTCCTTGTTCGACTATTTCGTATGAAAGCAGCAGAATAAAGAGCCATAACCATTTTTTTCTGACGCCAAAGGCAACGAACAAAGAAAAAATTACTACACCGCTCCAAAGATGCACGAAAGACCAGAGATCAATATAAAGATATTCCGTTTCGAACAGTCTGGTATAGAGCCATTGTGTGTTCTCTCTTATCAAAGTGATAAAATCTTCCATTGAAAATTATTTCAAAGTTCATTAAGTTAAGTCAGTACAAAGTTAACAAATTCGCATCAATCATTTCCCTCAAATTATTATCTTTGATGCATAAAGAATAATATATTTTATGGAAAAACCTTATGTAGCTGGTATTGATATCGGTGGGCAAACGACTAAACTGGGCATAGTAGATGCCCGCGGAACTGTTATTACACAAACAACAATCCGGACAGACACTCATTCTGATGTTAATGATTACATTACAGACCTTTGCGATGCCCTTACAAGGATCTCACTTGAGGTTGGAGGAATCGACAAGATTCGCGGAATCGGAGTAGGTGCCCCTAATGGAAATTATTATACCGGGTCAATAGAAATGGCGGTAAATCTGGTATGGAGTGGTCACAAAGCAGTACCTTTCGCAAAGCTGATGTTTGAGAAAATCGGAATTCCGGTTGCTCTCACAAATGATGCAAACGCTGCTGCAGTGGGAGAGATGACATACGGTGCCGCCCGAGGAATGAAAAATTTCATTATGATCACTCTGGGGACAGGTGTAGGAAGCGGAATTGTAATAAATGGGGAGGTAGTATATGGGCACGACGGATTTGCCGGCGAACTTGGTCATACAACATCGGTGAGAAATAACGGCAGACAGTGTAACTGTGGCAGGACAGGATGTCTTGAGACATACACATCTGCTATTGGAGTTGGTCGTACTGCCCGTGAGTGGCTGGAATTCTCCTGCGAAAAAAGTCTGTTACGTGATGTTAAGGAGACAATTACATCTAGGGATGTATATGAAGCAGCTGTACAGGGCGATGAACTGGCTAAGAAAATATTTGAATTTACCGGTAAAAAGCTCGGTGAATCCTTTGCAGACTTTGTTGCATTCAGCGCTCCTGAGGCAATTGTTCTTTTCGGCGGCCTTGCAAAAGCTGGTGACCTAATATTGAAACCTATAGAAGAGAGCATGAATGCAAACCTCCTGAACATGTGGAAGAACAAGATTAAGATAGTCTTTTCACAATTAAAGGAGTCTGATGCTGCAATTTTAGGAGCAAGTGCCCTGGCCTGGGAACTTAAATAGTAATCAAAAGAAGGTTACAGTCGTTCGATTTTAACGGCAAAACCACCCCCTTGGACCATCGGAATTTCCAATACAGAAGAGGTAGTTATATCAATTACCTCTTTTTTATAATCCTGAGCCCTCTTGTTTGCATTTAAACCGTCTTTCATAATTGTGGCTCTGTAATTACCCTTTTCAAGAAATGAGAAGTCAATTTTTATAGTTCTTGCTGTCCAGTTGTTAAGACCTCCGACATACCAATTATCACCTTTTTTTCTTGCTGTTACAATATACTCTCCTATTTTCCCCTCAAGAACTCTTGTGAAATCAAAATATGTCGGGATAGACACTATAAAATCTGCAGACTCTTTTTCTTTTATGTAGGCCGATGGAGCATCACACAATGTTACTAAAGGAGAATCAAATACTATATAGGTTCCGAACTGATGAGCCCTTGTACCCTGACTCATTGGATTTGAGTAAATAACCCTGAAATCTTTTTTTGTTGCATTTGTCATGGCTCCCTGTGTATAATCAAGCGGGCCGGCCAACATCCGTATGAATGGAGCTGTCACGTCATATTGAACCATGTCTGCATTCGTGTCCCACTTAAGCTCCTCCAAGCCAAAAACGCCCTCCAGATTAAGAATGTTTGGATACTTCCTGTTTATTCCTGCCGGCCTGTTAACACCATGCAGATCCAGAACCAGTTTATAATCAGCACATTTTTGAGCTATCCTGAATATTCTCTCCTTCACCGGCTGGTCATCTCTGTCAAAGAAATCTACTTTAAATCCCTTGATACCTTTTTCCGAATAGTACTTACATGCCTCTTCCAGTTTGTCGTCCAGTACATTTCCTACTACCCATAGAATCAAACCCACATTTTTCTCTTTCGCATATCGTGTCAGAAGATCAATATCAATTTCAGGAATGGAAGACATAATATCTCCCTTTGCGGGAAGCGACCATCCCTCGTCAAGAACTACATATTCAATATTCTGTTTCGAGGCAAAATCTATGAAATACTTATATGTCTCATTGTTTATTCCTACTTTAAAATCAACACCTGTAATTCCCCAGTCGTTCCACCAGTCCCATGCAATTTTTCCGGGTTTTATCCATGATGGGTCGCCAATCACACATTTGTCCGCCAGCTCATAAACCATATTATTCACCGGTAACTGAGTGTCAGACGTACTGATTACAAAAATCCTCCATGGTAAATCACTTTTCCCGTTAATTCTTGCAATATGGTTCCCGAATGACTTTACCATCTCCTGTTTCCGTTTTTCATGATTGAATGTCTCCGCCGGATATGGAGTGAATACCGGCTTCAAGCTGAAGTTTTCAGATACTTTATAGAAAAGTCCGGGATAAGAGACAACATTTGACTCTGCCAGGGTTAGTTTTATGTTGTCATCAATCACTATCGTAAGCGGGGTGATAATAATTTTTGAAGTATCCACTTTGCTCAGATTTATAACATCATACAAACTTTGGAAAGATGCCTGAAACTTATTTGCCTTTGCTCCCCTTACATATGACAGATATGCCTGACGGTCCGAGGAAAATTTCACTCCTGAATTTTCGTTTACAATTATAAGATCCTCTTTTGAATTAAAATAAAATTTATATGCAAAGCCCTCATTTGAAGAGGCAAACATCAGTCCGAAATTATCTTTGAATTTTATATCCAACATATTATATTCCGATTTTACAGCATTGAACCTATAAAACGGACTCACTGTACTATCTGCCTTGGAATATGGTTTTACAGAAATAATTTTGGGATTTGTTCCAAATATCTTTCCTGCACCTGTCTCTATTGATAATGGGAGGCTTGTAAAAAGTTCTTTCTTGTCCCTTGTGGCATTAAAGGTAATATCGTTACCAATCTTTATCTCAACCATTGTTTTATTATCTGGAGAGAAAAGTCTGAAAGTTTTCTCATTTGAGGCATACCCGCTTTGTAATGCAAAAAGAGTCATTAATGTCGCCAGTAATATTTTTTTCATAAAATAAAGTTATAGTTTTGTATAAAATGTAAAGAAAACAATTTTTAACGAAATTTCTCCTTAATGGATAAAAAAGGCTTTTTAACCTTAGATGACGCTCTGAAAATTCAAGGACCCAGATCTTTTATGGCCATGACAAAACCTGTCGGGTCAAAGTGTAATTTAGACTGCACATACTGTTACTATCTTGACAAAGAACGTTTTTACGGCAGCAATCAGGAGACATTTACGGAAGAGTTACTGGAGAAGTATATAAGGGACTATATTGAAGCAAATCAGGTTCCTGAAATTACATTTATTTGGCGTGGCGGGGAGCCGTTGATGGCCGGCATAGATTATTATAAGAGCGTTGTAAAGTTTCAGAAGAAGCATAATTATCTTAACAAGAAGATAAACAACTCTATCCAGACAAATGGCACACTGCTTAACGAAGAGTGGTGCAAGTTCTTTAAGAGAAACAATTTTCTTGTTGGTGTATCTGTTGATGGGCCAAAGGATATACATGATTCGTACAGAAAGAATAAGTCGGGATTCTCTTCTTTTACCAGAACCATGAAAGGAATTGAATTGCTCAAAGCATATAAAGTGGAATTCAACACGCTTACAGTAGTAAATAACCTTAGCGAAGGAAGGGGTCGTGAAATATATATTTTTCTAAAATCAATAGGTTCTCATTATATGCAATTCCTGCCTGCGGTTGACTATATAGAGAATAATGAAGAAAACAAAAGGCCGGTAATTGTTTCTCCTGAATTATCAGACAAGGCTACTTTGGCTCCATGGTCCGTTTCAGCTGATGGTTACGGGCAGTTTCTGATTGACATATTTAATTACTGGGTAAGAAACGATGTGGGTACATACTTTGTCCAGTTGTTCGACCTGACATTAGGTTCATGGTATGGGGTTAACTCTGCAGTTTGCGCATATGCTCAGACTTGTGGCGACAATGTTGCCGTCGAACATAACGGCGATGTCTTTTCCTGTGATCATTTTGTCTACCCGGAATATTTGATAGGCAATATTAATAACCAGCCCCTCAGAGCCATTATTGGTTCTGATGAACAGATACAATTTGGAATAAATAAAAGGAACACACTCTCCGGAGAGTGCCTTGGTTGTCAGTACTCTTTTGCTTGTGGGGGTGAATGCCCCAAGCACAGACATCTGTTGACAAAAGATGGAGAAAGAAAATTTTCTCTTTGTGAAGGTATAAAGATGTTTTACAAACATTCTGAACCATATATGAAATACATGGCAGACCTGCTGAATCATGAAAAATCGCCCTCCTATGTGATTCCATGGGCCGCAACAATTAATTATTGATTTATAGTGATTGATAAGCTGAACAGAATATTCAAGGAACGTTTTTCCTCCAATCCGGTGGATAGCTATTCATCTCCCGGAAGGATAAATATTATAGGCGAGCATACCGATTACAACCTTGGATTCGTCCTTCCGGCTGCAATTGACAGGTATGTTACAGGATCATTCAAAAAAAACAATGTCGGATCAATAAGGGTTTTCTCTGCAGATTTTAATGAATACTGCGAGTTTAGAATTACTGACAGTCTGGCACCTGAAATGCTATGGTGCAAGTTTGTCTACGGGGTTGTACAGGAAATCGTCAAAAAAATTGATGATCCGCAAATTACTTACAACATTGCTTTTGATTGCGTATTTGGCGGAAATATTCCATTAGGTGCAGGACTCTCGTCATCCGCTGCATTGGAAAATTTGTTCTCTTTTGCTATAAATGATATTTATAGATTAAACCTGTCCAAAGAGGAGCTGATAGTTATAGGACAGGCTGCAGAACATAATTATATCGGGGTCAATTGCGGGATCATGGATCAGTTTGCGTCTATGATGGGGAGAGAAGGGAGCGTAATTAAACTTGACTGCAAATCGCTTGATTTCACCTATTTGCCATTTGACAACGCTAAAGTAAAGATTGTTCTTTTTGACACTAAGGTAAAGCACAGTCTTGCATCTTCTGAATACAACATCCGGCGCTCAGAATGTGAAATGGGGGTGAGTATTTTGAAAGAGTTCTTCCCGGCCATTGCTTCTTTGAGAGATTTAAGCATAAATCAGATTGAGCAACATAAAGAGAGCTTACCGGATATACTTTACAGAAGATGTTCATATGTTGCCGAGGAAAACGCAAGACTTCAGATGGTCTGCAATGCTTTAGAAAAAAGCGATTTTAAAACTTTCGGCAAGCTTATATGCGAATCTCATAAGGGCTTAAGGTACAAATACCAGGTAAGTTGTGCGGAGCTGGACTATTTAGCTGATGCAGCGGAAAATTTTGATGGATGCTATGGTGCAAGGATGATGGGAGGTGGATTTGGCGGATGTGTAATATGTTTCATAGAACCCGAGGCAGAAGAGGTCTTTATAAAAAAAATATCTGAAGGTTTTTATAATATATACGGCACTTTACCGGATTGTATCGATGTCAGTATTGGTAAGGGAACCCACAAAATTTCGCAACAACCCTAAAACTTGAAATATGAAATTCGAATTAATTGATCTTATCGTCTTTTCTCTTTATTGCGCAATTGTTATCGGACTTGGTCTTTGGGTTTCCAGAGATAAAAAGGGAGTTAAAAAGAACTCCAACGACTATTTTCTTGCCAGCAATGCACTTCCCTGGTGGGCCGTCGGATCATCAATAATTGCATCAAACATAAGTGCAGAGCAGTTTATCGGCATGTCGGGGTCAGGATTCAGAATGGGAATGGCAATTGCCACTTATGAGCTAATGGCAGCATTCACCCTTATAATAGTAGCTGTTGTTTTCCTTCCTATATTCATCAGAAAAAAGGTCTACACAATGCCTCAGTTTCTGGAACAGAGATTCGACCTTCGGGTAAAAACTATTCTGGCTGTCTTCTGGTTGTTGGTTTTTGTCTTTGTAAACCTTACATCAATATTATATCTGGGGTCGCTGGCTATAAAGAACATGATGGGCCTCGAACTTATTTGGGGGATTTTAGGGTTGGCTCTCTTTTCGGCCGTTTACTCAATATATGGGGGACTCAAGGCTGTTGCATGGACAGATGTGATACAGGTGATTTTTCTGATAGGCGGTGGTCTTGTCACTACATATGTAGCTTTTGAACTGCTGGGATATGGTGATTTCTTTGCAGGGGTAAAAGATTTATGGATTAAGGTCGGACCAGGGTCGGCGGACAATAAATTTGACATGATTCTGTCCAAAGACAATGAATTTTACAAACAATTGCCTGGTATAGGGGTACTTATTGGAGGTATGTGGGTTGCCAACCTATACTATTGGGGTTGCAACCAATATATTATTCAAAGGGCACTCGCTGCAAAAAGCATCGACCAGGCACAGAAAGGGCTGGTATTTGCCGGTTTCCTTAAGTTGTTGTTACCATTAATTGTTGTTGTTCCGGGCATTATTGCATATGTCCTTTTCAAAGAGGGCAGGATTGCAATTACGGTAGCGGATGATGCATATCCAACATTGTTGGCGCTTGTTCCAACCGGAGTAAAGGGACTGGCCTTTGCGGCACTTGTTGCAGCAATCGTAAGTTCGCTTGCATCGATGATGAACAGCGTGGCAACAATTTTTACAATGGATATTTTCAAGGTGTTCATAAAGCGCGACGCATCAGAAACCACTCTTGTGAAAACAGGCAGGATAACCAGTATAGTTGCACTTGTAATTGCTATTGTGGTTGCTCCCCTTCTTGGAAATCTCGATCAGGCGTTTCAGTTCATACAGGAATTCACAGGCTTTGTTAGCCCCGGCGCACTAGCTATATTCCTGGCTGCATTCTTCTATAAAAAGGCCACTGCGAATGGTGCCCTTGCCGCTGCCGCATCAAGTTTCATACTATCAGGAGCATTCAAGTTTCTGTTTCCGGCAATACCATTCCTTGACCGGATGGGTTATGTATTCCTGCTATGTCTGCTGATAATTGTAGTAGTCGGAATTGTATGGCCCAAACCAAATGTCGGTAAAGAGATTGTACTGGACAAAGAACTCTTCCGGACAAGCTTTTTGTTTAAACTTGGAGCCTTTCTAATAGCAATGATTTTAGTGCTGATATACACCGTTTGGTGGTAGTTTTGGGGTCTTGTGGCACTATAAGTGGTATCTACTACATTTTAAGGCGTTTATAAAATTTTTTCAACTCTTTTCTCAATCAATTATATTGATTATAAAGCTCTTTTGCAGCAACATACCACTTATCGTACCACGAGAAACGCTGAATCGTCTCAAGGTTGGAGAATGTGTTTAAATACTTAATATATAGCCTTTTGCTAATAACTTCTTGGAAGTACTTCCAAGAAGTTATTAGCAATTAATTCATATATAAGAAGTTGACAAATTGTAAAAAATGTCGCTTAATACATGTAAAACTTCAACACGAGCGTTTGCGCCGATGCTCCCCTGCCTCCCTCACAGACACACAGGAGGTAGTCATGCCGCCATCTTTTAGGGAGTGAAAGTAAAGATTGTATTCTTTTTCTTGTAATTCATATCCTTTTTATGACATCCATCAGGGCTTAGTACCGCATGTGGGTATCTCAGCCGGAGGGAACGCAGCAAGGCGTAGTGACTGAGGATGGAAAATACCCACATGCGGTACTAAGCCCTTTACCTTGTCTGTCTGAGGAGTAGACAAAAAAAAAAAGAGACCTAACCTTTCGATTAGATCTCTTTTAAAAGATGGCGGCTCACTCTCTCCCACTTGGTATAGCAGTACCCTTTTGTACATGAACGGCGCCATGCAGCGTCATCGGTCATAATCCTGCGCTAATGTGGCGCTGCCACACTGCGCTTGGCTTATTCCCTCTTCCTTGCATTGCATCCATTCCTGTACAAAAGCAATTTCACGCCGTTAGCGTCGATGCTCCCCCGCCTCCCTCACAGACACACAGGAGGTAGTCATGCCGCCATTTTTTAGGGAGTGAAAGTAAAGATTGTATTCTTTTTCTTGTAATTCATATCCTTTTTATGACATCCATCAGGGCTTAGTACCGCATGTGGGTATCTCAGCCGGAGGGAACGCAGCAAGGCGTAGTGACTGAGGATGGATACAGGCTTTGATGTTTTAATTGTACATATGCCCTCCTGACAGACAAGGTAATGGGGCATCTCAGCCGGAAGGAGCTCTGCGACTGAGGATGGACAATGCCTCCATTGCCTTGTCTGTCTGAGGAGTAGACACAAAAAAAAAGGAGACTTAATCTTACGATTAAATCTCCTTTGAAAGATGGCGGCTACCTACTCTCCCACTTGGTATAGCAGTACCATCGGCGCAAACGGGCTTAACTTCTCTGTTCGGAATGGGAAGAGGTGGATCCCCGTCGCTATAGCCACCTTAATGACTTCGGCTTGTCGGCCGTATTTTATGTAAAGAGAGAGATAAAACGATGAAGAATATCGTGTATGCTGATCAGTAAAACAATTATTGATAATTATCTATCTGTACGTATAAGAAGCCTATCGGGCTATTAGTACTGCTCGGCTATGACATTACTGCCTTTACACCTACAGCCTATCGACGTGGTAGTCTACCACGACCCTCAAGGGAAATCTCATCTTGGGGCTAGCTTCGCGCTTAGATGCTTTCAGCGCTTATCTAAACCGCACATAGCTACCCGGCGGTGCAGCTGGCGCCACAACCGGTACACTAGCGGTGCGTCCATCCCGGTCCTCTCGTACTAAGGACAGATCCCCTCAAATTTCCAACGCCCACAACAGATAGGGACCGAACTGTCTCACGACGTTCTG